>DBFWXD010000260.1:0-3029 GCA_048215895.1 Eubacteriales bacterium | reverse complement strand
GCCCGGAGGAGACGCCTCCGGGCGGCTCTTTGGTTTATGGAGGGAATTATGGAATCTTACACTTTTTTGCTGCTCCTGGCCATTATCCTGCTGTCCACCAAAGTACTGGGACTGGTCACGGAGCGAATCCAGCTGCCCCAGGTTCTGGGTGCGCTGCTGGCTGGTATCATTCTGGGCCCCACGGGCTTCGGTGTGCTTCAGAGCACGGACTTTCTGGTAAAAACGGCGGAGATCGGCGTTATTATGCTCATGTTCACCGCCGGTATCGACACGGACATGAAGGAGCTGAAGGCCACCGGCGTGCAGGCCTTTGTGGTGGCTCTGCTGGGCGTGATTTTCCCCATCATTCTGTGCGGCGGGGCTTACCTCATCTTCTTCCCCGAGCAGTCCAGCACCATGGCCATTTTGAAGGCCAGCTTCATGGGTGCGGTGTTTGCGGCCACCTCGGTGTCCATCACCGTGGAGACCCTCAACGAGATGGGCAAGCTGAAAACCAAGACGGGCACAGTGCTGTTAAGCGCCGCCCTCATTGACGATATCCTGGGCATCATCGTGCTGTCCTTCCTCAGCGGCTTCAGCACCGGGGAGTCCAACCCCCTGGAGGTCATCATCCACATTGTGCTCTTCTTTGTGTTCGTGCTGGTGGTGGGCCTGGTGGTGCGCAAGCTCTTCGGCTACATTGCCGAGGAGCACTGGCACAGCCGCCGGGTGGCAGTTTGGGCCCTGGCCTTCTGCTTGCTCATGTCCTATGTGGCCGAGGTGTGGTTCGGCGTGGCCGATATCACCGGCGCCTACTTTGCCGGCCTCATCCTCTGTAACGTGACCAAGGCCCGGCAGTTTGTGGCCAAAAAGTTCACCGTCACCGCCTACATGGTCTTTACCCCCGTGTTCTTCGCCAACATCGGTATGATGACCAATATGCGCAACATGAACTCGGAGATTTTGCTCTTTGCCCTGCTGCTCATTGTGGCGGCGGTGATTTCCAAGATCATGGGCTGCGGCCTGGGCGCCAAGCTGTGCGGCATGTCCAGCCACCAGTCTCTGGTGGTGGGCATCGGCATGGTGGCCCGGAGCGAGGTGGCTTTGATGGTGGCCCAGAAGGGCCTGGACTCCGGCCTCATTCCCGAAGAGGCCCTGCCCGCCATTGTGCTGAGCATTGTGGCTTCCGCCCTGGTGACCCCCATCCTGCTGAAAATTGCCGTGGGCAGAAATCCCGTCGCAGAACTTTAAAACGTTGTAAAAAATCCCATCCGTTTGATCACGGATGGGATTTTTTATATCCTAATTTACGCTTCGTTGAGAGCTTTGGCCTGCTCCTCCAGCCAGTCAGTGGTCTGCTGAAGGCCCTCCTCGCTGACGGGGAAGGAGGCGGTGGAGAGAATTTCGCTTAAATCCTTGCACAGCGGCCCCCGCCAAAGCTGGACGCTGAGCTGGGGCTCCTCCGCCCCTTCGGGGGTTTCGGGCTTGATGAAAAAGCGGGCCAGGCCCTTGCTGCCATACCAGCTGTTGCCGTTCTCCCAGAAGAGGAGGGTGGGCAGCTCAATGGGTTTTAACATGGATGTGCCTCCTTATGTGTGCTCTTCCCAGTCCAGGCTCCGGCCCACTGCCTTGTGCCAGCCCCGGAGCAGGGTTTCCCGCCGGGCCTGGTCCATATGGGGCTCGTAGTTCTGGGAGAGAAGCCGGCGCTGGCGCAGCTCGTCCCGGTCCTTCCACATGCCCACAGCCAGACCGGCCAGACAGGCCGCCCCCAGGGCGGTGGTCTCGGTGATGGCGGGGCGGTGGAGGGGCTTATTCAGAATGTCCGACTGGAACTGCATGAGGAACTTGTCCCGGCTGGCCCCTCCGTCGGCGTTGAGGGCGGAGAGGGGAATGCCCGTGTCCTTCTCCATGGCCTCCACCAGGTCATAGACCTGATAGGCAATGGACTCCTGGGCGGCCCGGATGATGTGCTCCCGGCTGGTGCCCCGGGTAATGCCCACCAGGGCGCCCCGGGCGTACATGTCCCAGTGGGGGGCGCCCAGGCCCGTGAAGGCGGGTACCAGATAGACGCCGCCGGTGTCGGGCACCTTGGAGGCGTAGTACTCCGCGTCCCGGGACTCGGTGATGAAGCGCAGCTCGTCCCGCACCCACTGGATGACCGCCCCGCCCACAAAGACGGAGCCCTCCAGGGCGTACTCCACCTGGCCATGTAGGCCCACGGCGATGGTGGACACCAGGCCGTTCTGGCTGCGGCACAGGCGGCTGCCCGTATTCATCAGCAAAAAGCAGCCGGTTCCGTAGGTGTTTTTGGCCTCGCCGGGGGCGAAGCAGGCCTGACCGAAGAGGGCGGCCTGCTGATCGCCCGCAATGCCCGCGATGGGCACCTCCACGCCCTGGAGGTTGACGGTGCCGTAGATGGCGCTGGAATCCATCACCTTGGGGAGCATGACCTGGGGAATGCCCAGGGTTTGGCAGATATGTTCATCCCAGCACAGCTTCTCAATGTCAAAGAGCATGGTGCGGCTGGCGTTGGTGTAGTCGGTGACGTGGGCCTTGCCGCCGGTGAGCTTCCACACAAGCCAGCTGTCCACGGTCCCGAAGAGCAGTTCCCCCGCCGCGGCCCGTTCCCGGGCCCCCTCCCCCTGGTCCAGAATCCACTTGATTTTGGTGGCGGAGAAGTAGGCATCGATGAGAAGGCCGGTGTGGGTCTGAATATAGTCGGTAAAGGCCTGGTCCTTCTTTAGCTCCTCGCACAGCCCCGCCGTGCGCCGGCACTGCCAGACAATGGCGTTATAAATGGGACGGCCGGTCTGTTTGTCCCAGACAATGGTGGTTTCACGCTGGTTGGTGATGCCGATGGCGGCGATGTCCTCGGGGGCGATGCCCGTCTGGGCCAGAGCCTCGGTGAGGACGGAGTACTGGCTGGACCAGATCTCCATGGGATCGTGCTCCACCCAGCCGGGCTTTGGATAGATTTGGTTAAATTCCCGCTGGGCCACCCCCACGATCCGCTGGTCCCGGTCAAAGATGATGCACCGGCTGCTGGTGGT
>DBFWXD010000026.1:0-3267 GCA_048215895.1 Eubacteriales bacterium | reverse complement strand
GAGGCATCCATGTGCACCTAATTCAATTTTTTATGTGTCCAGAATTCTGGGTACATATCAGAACTGGCGGCTCCGGTTTTTTGAGGGGAATGATTGGAATGGGAACAAAATCCTGTGGAACAATGGGTTACAGCACCGCGGCGGCAATGGGATAGCCGATAAAGGCCAGAATCAGGATGCTCAGAATGGCCATCAGGCCGCCATATTTGAACATATCCTTCACGTCCACCCAGCCGGTACCGGCCACCACAGCCATGGGCATGGTGCTGGGGGGCGTTGCAAAGGCGTAGGAGGCCGCAGCACCAATAACGGAAGCCAGAGCCACCATATTGACGTTGCCCATAGCCAGCGCAATGGGAGCGGAAATGGTGTAGAACACCGTGGCACACACCGTATTGGAAGAGAAGTTGGTGGCGATAATGCACAGCGTGGCAATGACCAGAATAAATACGGTCTGGTTCATTCCAGAAACGAGAGGCGTGACATTTTCGATCAGGAAGTTGGAGATTCCAACCTTTTCCAGGGTAAGAGCACCGCTGAGCACCAAAACGGCGGCGTTGAAAATCAGAGCGCTCCAGGGCACACCATTCGTAGCGGCGTCCTTGTAGTTCATGATGGGCTTGCCGTCCACCTCAACCACACACATAATCAAAATTGCAATCATGACGGGAACCGCGTTGCCCAGGCCTGCCAAATAGCCGCCGATGGTGGGGGCCAGATCCGCCAGGAAGCCCTGGAGAATCCATACGATAATCACCATGACAAACAGCCCGGCAGCAATTTTTTCCTGCTTGCTCATGGGGGGCAGCTGCTCACGCAGCTTGCTGGCATCGTAGTTGAGCAGTCTGGACAGGTCGGGACGATACAGGAACCGGTAGACCAGTACCAGGGCAACAAAGATCAGCAGGCCGGTTGCAATGCCAAAGGCGCTGTAAGACATAATATTGACGCTCAGACCAGTCTGCTCCTGAAGCAGCTGGATGGGGATAAGGATAATGGCGTGGCCCAGAGGGGTGTTGGCCGAACCAATGCCAACTGCAATGCCCAGGCCCAATACCAGCATCTGGGGGAAGCGGTCTCCCTTTTCAAACTTCAGTTCCTTGAAGATCTGCTCGGCAATGGGCAGGAAGATGAGCAGAGCGGCCGTCTGAGACATAAACGATGCCATGAACATGGCGCCGAACAGGAACATAATGACAAAGCTCCAGGGGCTTTTCCGGGCCAGCTTATTGGTGAAGAACCAAATGGCCATCCGGCGGGAAAACCCCACCTGAGAGAGCACATGGCTCATCATGAAAAAGACCAGCAAAAAGGCGATGGTAGCGTTGCCGAAGCCGCTTTTGAACACGTCGCTGGGGGTCATAATCTGATAAACGGCCAAAATTGCCATGCAGAGGAAGCTTGGCCAATCGGTGCCAATAAAATTCCACATGAGCATAATGCCGATGAAGATGCCGATGACCTGCATACTGGTGGTGCTCAGTCCTGCCGGGGCGGGGATAAACTGGAAAAACAGGATAAAGGCCACCGACACCAGCAGCATGATCAGTTTACTCTGTTTGTTCTTCATTTCTGTCTCCTTCCTTCTTACTCTCCGTATTTGTTTGCCAGGAACTGGCGCAGCTGTGCCGTGGGCAGCTGGTTCAGGTCAACTCCTTTCTGGCATGCCAACGCCACCGCGTAACCTGCCGACTCTCCCACATTCATCATGATCGGCATGACCCGTACCGCTCCAAAGGCCTTTTGATCCGCGCAAAGGCACTTGCCTGCCGCCAATGTACGCCGCAGCCCCAGTGGAAGCAGACTGCGGTAGGGAATGTAGTAAACGCCGGGAAGAACCTTCCACTCCACTGTGTTGGTCACAGGATTGTGGAAATCCATGGGGTAACAGCCGCAGGCAATCCGGTCCTCAAAGCAGGTCATTGCCTCCAAATCCTGGATGGTCAGGCAGTACTCGCCCCGGATGCGTCTGGCATCTCTGATCCCCGCCATAGGAGCAATGGAGGAAATGTAGGCCTTGCTCAGACCAGGTACCTGCTCCTGTACAAAGTGGAAAATGGGCTGGATCTGAGCCCGCATCTCGATTATGCCTTTGGACGTCTCCCACAGGTCCTCATAGTTAAACTTGGCCCTGGTCACGTTTAAGCTCACATCTCTGGTCCCAGGGATGGGGGTAAAGGCCAAAATGCCTCCCTTCAGCACACCCTTCTCCCGCCCCAGAGCGATCACCTCCCCCAGCTGCGGGCTGTGGATAAAGGCGTCCAGCGCCTCCAGATCCACATTGGTGATGCGAAACATCAAGGTGGAAATCATTCTGGTCTGATCATCGGCAGCCTGGGTTTCTCCCCCCAGGCTCTCTACCAGCGAAGCATTCCCGGTGGCATCGATCAGGTACTTCCCATATAGGTCCATCTCCTGATAGAACCCCTTAACTCGAATGTGACAGCCTTCCCCGGTCTCTCGGGCCGAAAGCAGTTCCGTCTGATAAAACAGCGTCACTCCTGCTTCCACGGCCATCTGTTCCAGCAGCAGCTTGAGCATCTCCGGATCGTAGCGCAGACGGTCAATCTTAATGTTCTTGTTGGAGGACATGGGCACCGCAAAGTGATAAGCCGCGTGTCCGCTTTCTACCAAATGGTCGAACACTTCCCGCTCGATCCCCCGGTAAAGCGGCTTTGCGCAAAATCCTGCGGCGTTCATTTCCGTCAGCCCAGAGCTGGCCGCCAGACCGCCCAGGCTGCTTCCACGCTCCACCACAGCAACCTTCAGGCCCTCTCTGGCCGCTGCCAAAGCACTGAACGCACCTGCGGTTCCTCCGCCTACCACGATCAGATCAAATTGTGTATTCTTCTCCATGGATTCCCTTCTTTCCCGTTTCTTTGGTGCCATTTTATCCAAAACATTTCCTGAAATCAATTCGAGTTTTATGCAATCTCTTTCTCAAACGCAATTAAATTCTAAAACGGAATGCATTGAATTCCATTTAGGAATTGTATTCTGTTTTAGAATTTTTTTGCACTTATTTGTCATAAATTCCAATCTGTTTCATAGGAGGTTTCATTGTTTTTCTGAAATTTCCATGGTATCATAATACATATTATACAAAGGACGGGTACGGTATGGACATCTTCCAGCTGAAATGTTTTCTTCATGTGGTGGAGCAAAAGAGCTTCACCAAAGCTGCCCTTGAGGTCTGCAGCTCTCAGTCCGCCCTTTCCAAATATATCAGCAAACTGGAGGATGAACTGAACATCCAGCTTTTCGACC
>DBFWXD010000259.1:0-3032 GCA_048215895.1 Eubacteriales bacterium | reverse complement strand
CTGTTACCTGAATTGTTATGATGCGGTCGGCAGCTCCTCTTGGCTGCGGGCAATTTGGGTGGTCCCGGAGGCATTGGTCCACTGGACGGACTCCAGGCCGGCCCCCCAATGTTCCGGGTTCTGCCGGAGAAAGTCTCCCTTCCCCAGCTGCCACTGCCCGTCCGCGCAGACGACCGGAGCCCGGATGTCCACCAGATAGGCCATGGTGGGGGGCAGCTCCTCAAAGGTGACGTAGAGGCTGTAACTGCCCCAGAGGACGCCGCCCTCCAGCGCATAGCTGCACGATGCGCTGCCCACGCCGGTGAAGGACCCATATCGGTCGGTGTAGTCCCGCAGATTCAAAACGGCCTGCTGCGTTCCGGTGTCCAGCATGGTGCGGCAGGTCCCCGGGTCGTAGACCACTGTGAACGAGAGGGTGGAGCTATCCAGGTCAGAGCGCTCCAGGGTGTCCAGGTCAAAGAGCGTCAGGCTGTATGTATGGACTCCGGTGCCGTGGCCGGCCAGGAGAGACAGGGCGGCCTCCAACCTTCCGTCACCGTTGAAATCGCCCACAAAGAGCTCCGGAGCCACCCCCTCCCACTGGCTGCCCGACCAGTCCAGGGGATGGAACCGCCAGTTGGAGCCGTGGCGGAGGAGAATGCCGATGGGGGCGTTGGGCACTTTAGCGTCGGGGCGTGCCCCCTCCACCACCCCGTAAAGGGCGGTGTCCGTGGCCTTGTCCTCCCGGAGAAGGTAGACCAGGTCCTCCCAGCCCTCCCAGTTGGCCCAATCCAGCAGATCAATTGGCTGGGTAGGGAAATCCTCCAGGGTAAGCTGCTCCAACCTGGCGGGAGCTTGCTGATGGGTAAGGGGTGCACTGGGAGCAAAGGCGTCATCCAGCGTGAGCGGGTCCGCTTCCTGAATGCTGTCACTGCCCCAGGTGACCTCCACATCCCGGGTGACCTTGCCCTCCTCCTGGTCAAACAGGAGAACGGCGGTGAGCGTCTCCCCAGAGCCGTTTTCCGCCCGGGCGTCCAGGGTATAGGCCTGTTCGGTGTCCTTTTGGCCAGGATAGCGGGTTTCGTCCGCCTTCAGGGAGGTAATCTGCCAGGCCGCGGAGGCCAGCTCCATGTTCCAGGGGTTGCCCTCGGGCTGGGCGGTATACTCCTCCAGCCAGACCCGCACCTGATAGGGGACGGGAATGGGCAGCGCGTCGTAGTCGGAGGGGTAGAACTGCTCGTTGTGGTCAGGGACCCACTGGGGGCCCTCTCCCTGGAGGACGGAAGCGCCGCTGTCGGCAAAGACTTCCACGCCTCCGGGGGCCATCAGAGGCAGGTGGTCCGTCCAGTAGTCCTGATATTCCGCATAGGCGGCGGACTGCTTGTCCCGGATGTCACCCTCCACCGGCCAGACCCAGGTGAAGTCGTCCTCATCCAGACGGATCAGCCCCGCTTCTCCCCAGCTGAGGCCCGTCTGCATGCCGGTGGCGGTGTAGAGCAGGTATTTCTGCCCATCCTTCCAGAAGGTCTGGAGGTAGGGCCGTCCGCCGTAAGCTCCGGTTTCAAAGGGAGAGCCAGCCACCGTGCCGTCGGGATTGACCAGGCCGATGACCAGACTGTATCGCTCCCCGCTGGAGTACCGTCCTGCGCCGAAATACCGGTCCTCATCCTCTTGCAGCAAATAGGAAATGGAGGTTTTGGAGTCCTCCTCCAGCCCCTGGGCGTAGGGGGCCAGGGCCTCCAGAATCAGGCGCTCGGGGGACTGGGACGAGGTGTCGGAGGAGGCGGAGCCGGTTTGGGGAGCGGGTTGGCTCTGACAGGCGGCCAGAGCTCCGCACAGCAAAGCGGCGGCCAGAAGCAGGACCGGAGAAGACAGAAGCCGGCAGCGGGGCAAGGTAGAGCGCATAAAAAATACCTCCTATCCTATGGGAAAAATGGGGTAACGGTTGTACGTTTGGGTGCAACGGTCCATCAGCCCATAAAACAAAGGGCGTTTGTGGTTGTGTTTTCATCATACCACAGTTTGCAAAGCGGGAAGTTACACTCCGGTTACAGACCGAAAGCTCCGGGAAGGTTGTACGTGCCGGTACAACTGACAACCGGGAGTGGTAATAGTAAGTGTAATAGTAACTGTAACTATAACAGTAACTGTAACAGTTACTGTAAGTGTTAATATAAATGTTATTGTCTCTGTTATAGTAAGTGTGCCCCACGGGGGGGCGGGAGAGAGAAAGGGACATCTTAAAAAAGCTTTCACGGAAAATTCATAGACTTTTTCGGCGAATCATGGTAGAATCGAGAATGGATTGGAATCAAAATTATCCCGCCTTCTGTTTGAGCGACGGTCCCGCCGGGAAAACTGCCCCTAGGGACAAAGCAGAAGGGGGCGTGAGCGTGAAAGACGTGTGGAGGTAAGCGTGAAACGAGAGATTTTAGGCATTCAATTTGATGACCTCACCCGGGAGGAGGCCGCCCAGCGGGGCGCCCAGCTGCTGGAGGAGGATAAGTTCCACTATGTAGTCACCCCCAACCCGGAGTTTATCCTGGCCTCGGAGAAGGACCCGGAGTTTAAGCGGGTCATCAATGAGGCGGATTTGGTCCTGCCCGACGGCATCGGCGTCATCTACTCCGCCAAGATCCTGGGCACCCCTCTGAAGGCCCGGGTAGCGGGCATTGAGTTTGGCGAGGATATGCTTGCCTGCCTCAACGAGCGCAAGGGCCGGCTGTTCCTGCTGGGCGCAAAGCCCGGCGTGGCCGAGGCGGCGGGGGAGAAGATTCTGGAGCGCTACCCGGACATCGTTCTGTGCGGCACCCAGGATGGATATTTTAAGGATGAGCAGAGCGTGCTGCTGAAGGTGGCCGCCGCCCAGCCCGACCTGCTTTTCGTCTGCCTGGGGGCGCCCAAGCAGGAAAAGTGGATGGCCCGGTGGGGCAAGCACACCGGCGCCCGGCTGGCCGTGGGCCTGGGGGGCGCGCTGGATGTGTTCGCGGGCAATGTGAAGCGGGCCCCGGAGGCCTGGCAGAAGGCGGGCATGGAGTGGGCCTACCGTTTGG
>DBFWXD010000258.1:0-4453 GCA_048215895.1 Eubacteriales bacterium | reverse complement strand
GTAATACTTGGTGTTCAGCTCATACATCTGGTCGAACATAGCGATGTCTTTCATCAGGGTGACCTGGTGGTTTTCCAGAACCTTGACGATCTTGTCCACGTTGGTCTCAGCCTTGGAGTAGCTGGCCTTCATGGCCTCCAGCTCGTTTTTCTTCTTCTGGAAGAAGCCGAAGATGCCGCCCTTTTTCTCCTCGTCATCGCCGAAGTGCTTCAGTTCCACCACCAGGGAGGACAGGGCCTCGCCCACCTCGCCCAGGTCCTTGGTCTTTACGTTGTTCAGGGCGCTTTCCGAAAATGCGGCGATGTTCTTCTGGGCAGCGGCGCCGTACTGAAGCACCAGATTGGAGTCGGTGACGTCAATTTTCTGAGAAAATTCCTCCACCATTTTCCGCTCGGCCTCGCTGAGCATAGACTCGTCCAGCTTCACCGCGTTGGCGTCCCGCTTGGCCTGGAGCGCGGCCTGCTCTTCGGCGCTGGCGGTGTCGGCAGCGGGGGCGGGGTCCAGGGTCAGCTCCGGAGCGGCAGCCTGGGCAGCGGCAGAGCCGGTGGGGTCCAAGGTGAGTTCCGGGGTCATATTCAGTTCATCGCTCATGTGGGGTTCCTCCTAATCAAAATAGAGTGATTGAAACGGCGTTAGGCGTTAGTCCTTCTTTTTTCTTTGGTCCCTGAAAAAGCGCAGACACAGTACGGTCAGAGCCAGCCAGAAGAGGGTAATCAGTCCCTGACCGGCCAGGGTGAGAGGGTCGGGCTGGGACAGCTGCATGCCCAGGCGCACGGCGTTAATCAGGGTCATAAATCCACACAAAACAGGCAGTATTTTCTTCCACACGGGGAATCTTCTCCTTAAAGTTCCAGATTGATGTCTTTGCCGGCTGGCTCGTTGTTCATGGACATCCCAGTGAGCCCCTCCTGGGCCAGCAGATTTTCCATCACGGTAATGTCGGTGGAGATATCCAGGGCCTCCTCACCGAACAGGGCATCCAGTTGTTTGTCAAAGGCCAGACACACGGTGTCCAGCATTTTCTCCACCTTCTGCTTGGTGGTGTCGATGTTGCTGCCGGACACCCCCACGGAGTCCATCCGGTCATAGGCGTTCAGAAGCTTCAGGGTGGTGGGCAGGTAGTAGTCCAGGAAACGGCGGATCTGGGGCTGCTTTTTGGGCTGCTGGATCACCTGATCCAGAATCTTGCCGGTGACCTCCTCCAGGTGGTCGATCTGGGCGGAAATTTTTTCGTCCAGAATGGCGTCGTTCAGCCGGCGCATCTCAGAGATGGCCCGGGCGCGCTCCTTCTGCAAAGCGGCAACCTGGGGATCTTTGGAGAGAGGCTCTTCCTTGGGCGCTTCCGGCTTCTTTTCCTCCTGCTTTGGCGCTTCCTTGGCCTTTTCTTTGGCAGATTCGGCCTGATCCTCCCGGGTTTGATACACCTTGTCCGGGAAAATGGCTTTTCCGATGATAAACACCAACACAGACGCCCCGGCGCATAGGATGTAGTGGACGGGGGCGTACAGCGGGAACAGAACGGCGTATACAAGCCATGTCAGGCCCACCAGGTAGATGGGGATGACGGAAACTTTTTTGTGGGTCTTCATTCCGATACCTCCCGGATCGCATTGCTTGGCTTATTCTACCTCCTGGGGTGGGGAAGTGTCAAGAATTTAGGGCAGTGTTTACAAAAAGAGGAGAAAAGGAGTATAATACTACCTATGAAATCAGGACAGACAGAAAGGAGTTTCCCATGAAGACTGGTTTGGTGCTGGAGGGGGGAGCCCTCCGTGCGATTTTTTCCAGCGGGGTGTGTGATGCCCTTCTGGACGGAAATGTTATGACGGATTATGTGATCGGCGTCTCTGCCGGCATTGCCTACGGCGTAAGCTACGTGTCCCGCCAGCCCCGGCGGAATCTGGAGGTTGTCACCCGCTATGCTCCGGATAAGCGCTATATGGGGATGAACAATCTGGTGGATAAAAGCAACCGCAGCTATTTTGGCCTGAAATTTGCCTACGATACCATTCCCAACGAGCTCATTCCCTTTGATTACGACACCTTTGCGGCCTATCCGGGCGAGGTGGAAGCGGTGGTAACCAACCTCAACACCGGAAAGGCGGATTATCTGCCGGTGCCCCGGCAGGACCACGAGTCGCTGCTGTTGCAGGCGACCTGTGCCATGCCGCTGCTGTTCCCCATTTACCGGATCAACGGACAGCCCTACCTGGACGGGGGAGCGGCCGACTCTATTCCATGGCAGCGGGCCCTGGATCAGGGGTGCGAGCGCGTGGTTGTGGTGCTCACCCGCCCCAGAGAGTACCGGCGTAAGCCGGATCAAATGATTCGGCTGATTCGCAAGCAGTATCAGGAGTATCCGAAGTTTGTACAGGCCATGGAGACCCGAGCCCAGCGGTACAACGAGAACCGGGAACAGCTCTTCGAGCTGGAGCGGGAGGGAAAGGCCCTGGTCATTGCACCCAAGTCTACTTTGGGTGTGGGACGGATCGAGCGGGACACGGAAAAGCTGCGTCTGCTGTGGGCAGAGGGCTATCAGATGACCGTGGAGCGCATGGACGAGATCAAAGATTATCTGGGGCTTTGACCGGTTCGGGCGGAGCGCAGTCCTGCCCGGGCTGAAGCGCAAAGAGGGCCAGAGTGTCCCCGACGAGCGTGAAAAAAGCGGCCAGACGGGCGAGCTCCTCGTGACTTTTCCCCTGGGCCAGGGCGGAAGAAAGAGCTGTGGCTGCGGCAAAAAGCTGCCCGGAGTTTGCGCAATGAAAGGAAAACATAAAAAACACCCCCACTCCAGTTTATGAGGGAGTGGGGGCAGCGTGTGGAGGAGCGGCTATGAAAATTGTAGTAATCGACGGTCAGGGCGGACGGCTGGGCAAGCTGCTGGTAGAGGGAGTGCGCGGCCGCATGCCTCAGGCAGAGATTTACGCCATCGGCACCAACGCCCTGGCCACCGCCTCCATGCTCAAGGCGGGGGCTGATTTTGGCGCCACGGGGGAAAATCCTGTGGTCCGGGCAGTCATGGATGCGGACGGTGTGCTGGGACCGGTGGGCATTGTGGTGGCCAACGCCATCCTTGGGGAGGTTACCCCCGCCATGGCCGAGGCCGTGGGCAGCTGCCGGGGCAGGAAGTTCCTGATCCCGATGAATAACTGTGGTGTAGTGGTTGCAGGTGTGTCGGAGCAGCCGCTGAGTGCCTATGTGGCCTCCGCAGTGGAGGCTCTGGCGGCGGCGCTGGGCTGCTGAGAACAGCAGCCTTTTTGTAGAGCGGGGAAACTGCCGGGTTTGAATTGACTTTTGGGCCGGCATTGTGTATGATAAAGAACAGCACGGCAAAGGGGCAGTGCCCTTCGTGCAGCGATGGAAAACAAAGCGGGTATGGCGGGATAGCCGATCCGGCTGCGATACCCACAAACTTTAAAACGGAATATGCGCCTGTGATGGAATTGGTAGACATGCGAGATTTAGGTTCTCGTGCAGCGATGCGTGCGGGTTCGAGTCCCTTCAGGCGCACCAAACCAATATAATCCGAACTTGTTTCCGATAGGAGATGGGTTCGGATTATTTGTTTTCTTTGACCGTTACGAAACCACCTATTTCCGCAACGGGGTAAAGCGCAAGCCCACTTCTAAGCCAAGAGGGCCAAGAAAAAAGAGAGCGGCCATATAGGTATACCGAGGTTAAAGAATTTCCTTCAACACTCTTTTTCATCCAAGGGAAAATTGACAAGGCAGGCGATATGCAGTATACTATAAATGCTCTAAACACTAGGTTTAGAGGAAGAAGATTGTTGTCAACAGTCCAGAGCAGATTTCTTCCAGAAATCCACGATGGAACTGCGGGTCATGAATCCAAGCCAGCCGCACGGCTGCCGCAAGGACAATGATGCACAGAATCATGTTGATACGGTCCTCCCTTTCAATTATACCATGATTGAAGATTGGGCGAATTGAAGGATAGCTGGTATTGATGCACAGCAAGGCAATTGCCAAGTAAGAATACCAAGTTAAAAAGTATACCCGTCAGCTAAGGAATGCTATCCTCCGTGCTGACGGGTATTGCGCTATATAGGGGGATTTTATGAATCTGTGTGAATGGAAAGAAAAGCAATCTCAAAAAGTGCCTCCCCAATACACTCATTTTGACCGAAGAGTATCTCTTGATAAATGTTTTGGATATATAACTTCTCCTGATAAAGTTGCTCATCATGGATTCTACCCTTTTATTCACTATACAATAAAAAGTCGAAAAGTTAAAGACGGTAAAAAAGGCGAGCCCAAGAAACGTCAAATTTATTATGCGGCTCACATAGATGGATGGATTTACCGCTACTATGCATATCTTATAAATGAGGCTTATAATCAAAGGGTAAAGAAAGATGGTATCGATTCTGTTGCAGTAGCATATCGAACGAACTTGAGAAAAAGCAATATTGATTTTGCAAAAGAGGCATTTC
>DBFWXD010000257.1:0-3518 GCA_048215895.1 Eubacteriales bacterium | reverse complement strand
TGCTGGAGCTGGTCAAGGACGACTGTAAAAAGGCGGGCGTGACGGTGGATGAGGACCGGATCTATGGCTACGGTCAGTCCGCCGGCGGCGGAGCCACCGCCAACACTCTAGCCCAGGACCCCAGAACTGTGGAGCTGTTTGCCGCATTCGGCATTACCTCCGGCGTTCGGACTACGGCCCAGAAGAACGGCTCACAGCTGGTGGTGCCCTTCTACGCCATTTACGGCGAGTACGACTACTGGCCCATGAAGCTGGGCGCATTGGTGGCCGGGGAGTGGACCGGTTCTCAGGGAGCCAAACAGTGCACCTGGACGACCGACACCCAGACCTATTGGGCGCAGCGGCTGCTGGGCAAGACGCTGGATGAGCTGGTGGACACGCCCACAGTGGAGAGCGGCATCACAGAGGAACAGATCGGCTCCCAGCAGGCCCCCATCAGCCTGATCGTCAATCCAACTGAGGCGGAAAACCGCTATAAAAACTACATCTGGTCCAGGGACTTCGGCGGCGGCGAGGTGCCCATCTTTGTGTGGAGCCAGTGCTACGGCCGGGGCCACAACCTGGTCCCCAGTGACCTGAACGAACTGTGGGAAAACTGGTTCAGCAAGTGGGAGAGAGGCTCCGACGATCATACCCTGCTGTACTATGCAGATGGCGTAGGAAGCGGTCAAGCATTGGAAGTTGATCAGACGCCTGACTTTGACAGCATCACCAACCTGGAGAAAGACTGGTCCCAGGCGGCTCAGCTGCCCCTGACCGGCTGGTACACCAAGAACATCGACGTGGATGGCGACAATGACTTTGCCGATGACGCCCGCACCGTAAAGGTGTACATCGCCCCTGAGGCCTCCATCCGCTCCTACTTCACTGTGGTGGCTGTGCCGGACGATGTAGATACCTACGAATTCCTGCGGGACAATGGCTGGTTCGAACTGGCTAACGCGAAGGGCGAGGGCCTGTTCGTGCTGGAGCCCGGCGCGGGGGGCTGGGACGATGCCCAGAAGGAGAGCGCCTATGTGGAGGCCGCTATCGCCTTCCTGAAGAGCGGCAACAACATCCATAAGCAGAACGTGTTCTCCACCTTCGGTGAGTTCTACCTGGCAGGCTACGGCAAGGGCGCCGCGGCGCTGGAGCTGTGGGCGGCCGCCAACCCCATCTTTGTCATCAGCCAGGCCTATGTGGACGGGACCAGTGCCGGTGTGGATGCCCTCACCGCTGTGGCTGGCACTCCTTATGATGGAAAGAGCTCCAACGGCGATATTACCGATGTGCTGGATGAGACCCTGGAGCAGGTAGGCATCGGCGGACGGATCGCCCCCAAGGATGTGCCCGTTCCCACCTACCTGGCGGGTTACACAGGGAGCGAGAACTATTGGCAGTCCGCCAACGACTGCGCGGCCACGGAGACCGGTGCCGGTGTGTACTGGCAGGATATTGCTTCCAAGGCCTATGCCACCGAATACGCCAACGGCCAGCTGAAGGAGGAAGGAGCGGAGCACGGCATCTCCAAGGTGGAGATCGCGGCTGACACCAGTGCAGACGCGCAGGCGATCTATGAGTGGCTGTCCGACTATACCCGCTATGACAACACCTTCCCCTATTCCAACGCCATTGCCCAGCGTCTGGACTACACCTCCGCCCGGGTAGCTGCCCAGCAGGATGCCAAGGACGGCCAGGTGAAATCCACTCTGTCCGACGGCACCCAGATCTGGGGCCAGGAGGATATAAAGATCGCCGGTCACGGCACCGTTCAGGCAGGCGTGATCGCGTTCAGCGACAACAGCGGCGACGGGAAATGGGACCCCCGGGAGTATATCCTGTATATCCCTGAGGGCTTTGAGGGCAAGGAACTGCCTATCCTGATGCTCTATCCCGGCAACAGCCAGACTGACTCCATCTTCATGGACTCCACCCTGTGGTGGCAGCTCGCGGAGAAAGAGGGCATTGCTCTGGCCTTTGTGTGCGAGACATACAGTTCCAGTCCCAGCAGCGTGTCCCACGCCGACTCCGACAAGTTCTATCAGTCTCTTGTCACCTTGATGGAGGAGAAGATCGACGGCAGCTATGCCGACCTGGACTTCAACCGGATCTATGGTTCCGGCCAGTCTGCCGGTTCCTCTGCGACCCAGGGCTTTGCGATGACGAATCCTGAGTTCTTTGCGGCAGTTGGCTCTACCTCAGCGGCAGCTGCAGAAAAAGAAAATTCTGCCTTTGAGACCATTCCGACCATGCTCATTGCAGGTCAGATGGACCTGGGGGATATGCCCAAGGGCTTTGAATCCACCTCTCTGCAGAACTGGGCTAAGTATATGCTGAAGGCCAATGGGATCGATAAGGAGTTCACGGCCGAAGATGCAGACCAGCACTTCAGCGCTGACAGCCGTCATCCGGATGTGTACAGCTGGACGAAGACTATCGACGGTGTGGATGTACCGTTGGTCCAGTGGGCTCTGTGTCTGCTGCGTCCCCACAACTGCTATCCCAGTGATATGCCCGTCCTGTGGGACTTCATGGAGCACTTCAGCTTTGTGAAGGGCAGCGATGGCTCTCTCACCCGGTATTACAGCCCCTCCGCCTTTGAGAAAAATGACGCGGTGAAGATCGACTATATCCCCGGCGCAGTGACCCCGGATGACGATGACGATGATGACGACAGCAGTTCCTCCAGCTCCAGCAGATACACCGTTTCTGTCGGCGCCGGCAGCGGAAAGGGGACCGTGTCCGTCAGTCCCCAAAATGCATCCGAGGGCACCAGAGTGACCATCACCGTGACTCCCGCCTCCGGCTATGAGGTGGACGACGTCACCGTGACCGACCGGGACGGAGACGATGTACGTGTCACCAAACAGAGCGACACCCGCTATACCTTTACCATGCCTGACTCCAAGGTAGAGGTGGAGGTCAGCTTTGTGAAGACAGGGGAGACGGCACAGGAGCCTGATACCATGACCTTCTCCGATGTCAAGGCCGGAGACTGGTTCTATGATGCGGTTCTCTATGCCTATGAGAACGGACTGATGTCCGGCACTGGCGCCGCTGCCTTCAGCCCCAACCAGACCCTGACCAGAGCCATGGTGGCGCAGGTCCTGTACAGCATGGAGGGAGCTCCGGCTGGTGGAACATCCACCTTTACCGATGTGGCTGCGGGCACCTGGTATGTCAGTGCGGTCAACTGGGCCGCTGCCAACGGTGTGGTCAGCGGCTACGGAGACGGGACCTTTGGCCCCAACGACAACGTTACCCGGGAACAAGTGGCGATGATCCTGTACAGCTTTGCCAAGTCCAAGGGATACGATGTGTCCGAGAAGGCCAGCCTGTCTTCCTTTGCCGACATGTCCAGTGTCAGCACCTATGCACAGGAGGCTATGAGCTGGGCTGCCGGCGCCGGATTGATCTCCGGCATGGGCAACAACACGATCGTGCCCCAGGGCAGTGCCACACGGGCTCAGTTTGCAGTTATGCTGATGCAGTTCTGCGAGGAGATCGCAAAATAACAGAAAATAGCATACTTATTGTAA
>DBFWXD010000256.1:0-1838 GCA_048215895.1 Eubacteriales bacterium | reverse complement strand
TGCTTCATCCGGGTGCTTTGTGGAGGCATTGATCGCCTTATCGGAGCCGCCAAACCACAGGTTCTGCACACCGTCCGTATTTCCGGACAGGCTGGGGATCTGGCAGCAGTTCCAGTTGATATCCGTGGGAAACTGGCTCTGGTAAACGCCGGGCTCTGCATGGCTCAAGGAGAAATAGAAGGCAATGTTGCCTGCTGCAAACTGGGTGCGCAGGGGGTCAATGTCCAGAGACTCGCTGCCGGGGAATGCCACACCGGTGGAGTACATTTCACGGAACAGCTGCAGGACTTCTCTGTAGCTGCTGAAATCGTACTTGCCGTTCTTGAAGTCAAAGCCATAGCAGGTGCCGCCGCTGACCTGAACCACCGGATCGATGGAACGCATCACTGCGCTCATTGCGGATTTATAGTTGCCGGCAATGCCGTAGATCCCTTCGCCGCTCAGCTGCTTGGTTACCAGCGTAGCATCATCCACCAGCTCCTTCAGGGTCTTGGGAGGAGCAGAAATGCCCACCCGATCCAGCAGATCCTGGTTGTAAAACAGGCGACAGGCAGATGCGGTAAAGGGCAGGGAGTAGATCCCGTCGCCCCAGGAGTTGATGCCCTGCACAAAAGCGCCATCCCAGAAACGTGCCTTGTACTCCTCCGTCATATACGGAGAGAGATCCAGCAGCATCTTCTTTTCGTCCACCTGTACCTCCAGCGGGTCCGTTCCACTGAGCTTGAACACATCCGGTGCAGTGTCGGTGCTGAAGGCGAGATCCAGCATCTGAGAATAGTTGTCGGCATAGACCTGGTAGTCGATATAAATGTTGTCCGAATTGGTCTTGTTGTATTCTTCGATCAGCGGAGTCAGATACGCCTGATCGTGACGGTCCGTGGTCCAGTAAGAGATGGTGATCACGCCGTCATCGCCGCCAGCGGTAGAACTGGCAGCCGCGCTGCTGGAACCGGAGTCCCCACAGGCGGCCAGAGATGCCGTCATGCCAACAACACCCATGACTTTAAGAAAATCGCGCCGGTTGATCTTTTTCTTCATAATATTTCCTCCTCTTTTGAGAACAGAACCTTCTTCTACTGAGAGCATACCAAATCTGCCGGATTTCAGGGAGTAAAATATTCAGTTTTTATGTTCAAAAAATTACTTCAGCCATTGTGAAAATCCAAAAAACGCAGAAACATTGCCCAATCCCATCGGGTAATATCGTGGCCGCCGGTGCGGCGGTGGTATCCAATTCGCCCGGTCAGGTATCCCGAGTCATTGGCAGGCGGCTGGCTGGGCAGAGGAGCATCCCCGAAGAGCTCCCAGGCACAACTGGCGCTCTTTGCACCATTCCACTCTGCATCAGGGTCGCTCCACCGATCCTCAAAGCCGCTGGTTATGTAACACAGCCGTGGTGCCACACAGGCCACCAGCTGGTGCTGATCGAAGGGAAGGGTCTCCTCTTTCCATGCATACTTCTGATAATTTTTGCAGAACCAATGGGGAAATGCTGCCGTGATGGAACCCACCGTCTCACCATGCTTGCCACGGGACACGGCAGCACCAGAGCAGCCGGAATCATTGACGAGGACCCCGCAGACCCTTTCATCCTGTGCCGCACACCAAAGCGCCGCCTTGCCGCCGCGCGAGAAACCACCCACCGAGATTCGGGCCGGGTCGATGCCCGGGTGTTTTACCAGCAGGTCTACCACACAGCTCATCCCAAAGGCCCAGATGTCCAGGGTCCCCCATGCATCGGCAGGTAGTGCATCTGTACTGAGCCCAAAAAGCTTTGCCAGTGGGCCGGGATACTGCGCAGCATCGTCGGGCTGCAATGCACTTGCATAGAAGGTCAC
>DBFWXD010000255.1:0-4326 GCA_048215895.1 Eubacteriales bacterium | reverse complement strand
GGCGTAGCGCGCCCGACTTCTATCAATGTGGACACCTTCGGAACTGGCAAGGTATCTGATTCCAAGCTGGTAGAGATTATCCGCGAGAACTTCGATCTGCGCCCGGCTGGAATTATCCGTATGCTGGATCTGCGCAGACCGATCTACAAGCAGACGGCAGCTTACGGCCACTTTGGCCGCACCGACCTGGATCTGCCCTGGGAGAAGCTCAACCGGGTGGAAGAGCTGAAGAAGGCTCTGGGCTAACAGACAGAAAGAAGGCTGGAACGGAATTTCCGTTCCAGCCTTCTTTTATTTGGTGGCTTCCAGGGCTACCCAGCCGTTTTTCTCCCGCTTGCGGGTGAGCTTCAGGCCTGCCTTGCGCAGGGCGTCCTCCACCTCGTGGGCCCGGGTGTCGATGATGCCCGAGCAGAGGAACACCCCGTCCTCCTCCAGAAGGGGCGGCACGTGGGGAGCCAGGGGGATGATCACGTCGGCCACAATGTTGGCCAGCACCAGGTGATACTGCCGCTGGGACAGCTCCCGGACCAGCGCGGCGTCCGAAAGGACGTTGCCCGCCCGGACGGTATAGCGGTCTTTTCCAATGCCGTTGAGGGCGGCGTTTTCATAGGCCACATCCACCGCCTTGGGGTCGATGTCCACCGCGATGGCATCCCCGGCTCCCAGGCACAGGGCAGCGATGGACAAAATACCGCTGCCGCAGCCCAGGTCCAGCACGGCCCGGCCGGCCTTGGTGTGCTCCTCCACGCCCTCCAGACACAGCTGGGTGGAGGCGTGAGAGCCGGTGCCGAAGGTGAGGCCGGGGTTCAGATAAAAGGGAACCCGGCCGTCGGGGACGGGATCGTCCCGCATCCACTGGGGCACCACGTACAGACGCGTGCCGATCTCCAGGGGCTTATAATACTTCTGCCAGCTGTAAGCCCAGTCGTTGTCGCTGAGGGGAGTGACGGTATACTCCCAGTCCAGACCGTGGATATACCGCTCCAGCTGTGCCTTTCCGTCCTCGTCATCGGTGACATAGAACTTCACCCGGGTGACGCCTTTCATCTTGTCCAGCAGCTCCTGGTCCACATAGTCCCAATACTGCTTGTTCTGCTCCAGGAAGCGGAGAAATTCTCCCTCATCCTCGATGACCAGGCCGTCCATTCCGGCGGCGGTCAATTTGGCGCATACCTCATCCAGTTTGTCCGGGGCGGTGTTGACGGCCACCTCCAGCCATTTGATATCCTCCAAAGTGAGACCTCCTTATCGGTTGGTAAACTTTAATTAACGCTCAGATCCTACATAGAACAGCGCCAGGGTACCGGGGCCGGAGTGGGCGCCAATGACGGGGCCCACATAGTTGATGTAGACCTCTTTCACCCCAAAGCGCTCCTTCACCATCTTCTCCACGGTGTGGGCGTCCTCCAGACAGTCGCCGTGGCTGATGAAGACCACCTGGTTGGCCGGATCGGTGGCGGTTTTCTCCATCTTGTCCACCAGGGCCTTCAAAGAGGCCTGGCGGCCACGGGCCTTGGCAATGTTGATGAGGTGGCCCTCGTTGTCCACATGGAGAACGGGCTTGATCTGGAGCATGGAGCCCACCACGGCGGTGGTGGCGGAGATGCGCCCGCCCCGCTTTAAGAAGTGCAGGTCATCCACGGTGAACTGGTGGCACATATGCAGCTTGTTTTCCTCCGCCCAGTCCCGGACCTGGTCGATGGAGCGGCCCTCGCTGCGAAGCTTGGCGGCCAGGTAGACCAGCAGGCCCTGGCCCAGGGAGGCGCAAAGGGTGTCCACGGTGTAGAGCTTACGCTCCGGGTACTTCTCCGCAAGCTCCTCCACGGCGATCCGGGAGGAATTGTAGGTGGTGGACAGACCGGAGGAGAAGGCCAGCACCAGCACGTCCTTCCCGGCCTGGAGCAGAGGCTCCAGCGCATCGGTATACTGGGCCACATTGACGGCGGAGGTGGTGGCTACCTCTCCCTGGCGCAGGAGCTGGTAGAAGGCGTGGGGATCGATCTCCCGGTTATCCGGGTAGTTGTGATAAATCTGCTGGCCCATGGAAAAGCTGAGGGGAAGGACCTGTACGTCCAGCTGCTGGACCATGTCGGCCCCCAGGTCGGCAGAAGAGTCGGTCAAAATGACAAAATCAGACATTGCAATCTCTCCTTGTGTCAAAATCAAAAAAGGCGAAAACCTTTATTTTCGTTTGCCCTTCTCGTCCCGGGGCTGCAGAACATCCAGAATCCGGGCGCAGGCCAGCTGATTGGCATAGCTGCGCAGGGCAAAGTCCAGCGCCATCCGGGCCAGATCCTGCTCCTGTGCCTCCGGGTCGATGGCCTGAGCGGTTTCGTTCAGCGCCCGGTCCAGAGCCTGGCAGAAATAGTCGTAGAGCTCCGGGGAGCTCTTTCCCGTCTGCCGCCCGGCGTTTAACAGCGCGCCAATGTCCCGCACGGATAAGATCTGCTTCAGAGCCACCACGGCGGTGAGATAGCCCAGATGCTCCGGACCATACCGCTTTCCCTCCGCCCGGGGGACCAGGCCGTCTTTGATATAGTTGTTGACCATGGCGGAGGTGAGCGGCGTGCTCTGGTCAAAGCGAATGAGCTGCCGGGGCATATAGGAGATGAGCTGATCCATGTAGAGGGCGATGTCAGGCAGCTCCTCCCAACGGTTGGGGCGCTCCTGCTCCATACGCCTGCGAAGATCCTGAATTTCTTCCATGGGCGAGATCCCTTTCTTATAATGTTATCTTCAATATTATATCACGGCGTTTTTAAAATATCAACGAAAACCAAGCCCCTCAGGAGCGGTTTTGGTGGCGGCGCAGGCGCTCCATGGCGGCCCGGTGCTGGAGGGAACGCAGAGAGGGGAAGGCCTTCAGCAGACGCTTTTGACCAAAGCTCTCCTTGTCCATAAGGGCCTGAACGCTGTCCTTCCACTCCTGAAGCTGCTGGCGGTTTTGCGCCTTCCGGGCGTCCAGACGGGCCTGGAAATCATCCTTCAGCTCATCCAGGTCATCGGAAAGCTCCTCACGGCGCTGAGCGAGCCGGTCGGAGAGCTCTTCCAGATCCTCCCGCCAGTCGGCGCCCTTTTCTGCCGCATCCAGCACTCGCTCGGCCAGGTCCTCGCCAAAGTCGTTGGAGGCCTCCCGAATGCGCCCGGCCAGCTCGTCAATCAGCGCCAGACGGCGGTTGAGCTTGGCGATGGCGGAGACGGTGGCGGCCAGGTCGATGGCCATGACCACCATCAGGATGCCCAGCAGAACAAGTCCCACCAGGTGAGGAATCAGACGAATGAACAGCAGGACCGTGGGGTGGAGCAGCTTGACCACAAACAAGCAGGCAAAGCCCCAGGCCAGGGAAAAGCGCAGGCAGATGTAGCCGCTGAGGTTAAAGGGCTCGTTGGAGTAGTCCCACCAACGCTGGGCAAAGAGCTTTTCCAGCAGAAATCCGGTGAGCCACTCCAAAGCGGAGGTGAGCACCACGGAACCCAAAAACAGCAGAAACAGGTTGTCCTTCAGCGGCTCTAAAAAGGCCAGTACAATGACCACGCCAAAGCCGTAGATGGGGCACCAGGGACCGTTCAGAAAGCCGCGGTTGACAAATTTCCCGGTTTTGGTGGCGGCGTAGCTTACCTCGGTACACCAGCCCAGGAAGGCGTAAATAAAAAAGACCCAAAGAGCATGATAAAGCATGGAGCGGCTCCTTTCTTAGAAAGCTTGACACTTAATGATAAGCGAAATAATTGGAAATGTCCACCCCAAAGATTATGGGGAGGGAAAATGGAATGCGGCTGTTTTTTGAAAGAATACCGCGCTGGAAAGTGAAAAATTGCCTGTTTTCCTGCGAAAATATTATGACTGCTTTATAGTAAAACGGACGCCGGGGAGTGCGGCCGGGCAAAAAATAAGAAAAATTAAGAAATTGCACCCCTCACGTCTCTGGAAAGGACGATTTGGAGAGGGAAAGCTGCGGGGGCAAGGGGAAGGTTCCCTTGACAGAAGGACGGGAAAAAGGGTATTCTGATAGCGAAACACAATGAAAGTACAGCGGGGTATGACATGAACAAGCTGATCGTCGGAATTTTGGCCCATGTGGACGCGGGAAAGACCACGTTATCCGAGGCCATGCTCTATCAGAGCGGAGCCGTGCGCAAATTGGGCCGGGTGGACCACAAAGACGCCTTCCTGGATACGGATGTGCAGGAGCGGGAGCGGGGGATCACCATTTTCTCCAAACAGGCAGAGCTGAGCTGGGGAGAGCGGGCCATTACCCTGCTGGACACGCCGGGCCATGTGGACTTTGCCGCAGAGATGGAGCGCACCCTCCAGGTGCTGGACTG
>DBFWXD010000254.1:0-7182 GCA_048215895.1 Eubacteriales bacterium | reverse complement strand
CCACAGGCTGGTATGGTGTTGATTATGACCCCGGCCTTTCTGTCGACGATTGGGACAAGTTGCTGAAGGACAGGACTATCTTTACAGTCAGTGCGCTTGAAATTATGAGGCGCATGAAAGATTACGGCGGCGTGGCATCATGTACTCAGCTGGCGGTTAAATACGGTGAGACACCAAACTTTTATAACTCTGGTTCTGTTGCACTGGCCAAAAGAGTTTGTGAGTCCACAGGTATCACTCCAGCCACACGAGAAGATGGCTCTACACAATGGTGGACCATCCTCTATACGGGCCGTGATGCTGGGAAAGATGAAGATGGTAGCTTTGTTTGGAAACTGAGGGACGAACTTTCTACTGCCCTTGATAAAGTCGATTTAAGCGAAGTCGAATTGTATGTGGCCACAGCTTCCGGAGAGGCTGATCGCAGATATTGGTGGCTGAATGCGAATCCGAAAATCTGGAGCTTCTCTGACATTGCCGTTGGTGACGTTCAATCCTATACGCTCTATAATGAAAACGGGAATAAACGACGCATCTTCCAGAACTTCCTTGACGCAAAAGCCGGTGATATGATCATAGGGTATGAATCCAATCCGGTAAAGCAGATTGTTGCGATCGGTCGTATCAGCGCAGAACAGGATGGCGAGAAGTTGTTCTTCGAGAAAGTTGAGGGACTGACTTCACCTATTGACTATGCTACACTAAAAGAATGCCCGGAACTGGAGCGTATGGAGTATTTTCAGAATCCGCAGGGCAGCCTATTTAAACTTACCAGAGGCGAGTATGATTTCATTCTCGATATGATCCGAGACGAAAATCCTGTGGTTGCCGAAGATTCTATTGATACATATACGAAGGATGACTTCCTTAATGAGGTTTATATGACCGAAAAACGCTATGAGAGACTTGTAGCCGTTCTCCGCAACAAGAAGAATATCATCCTACAGGGTGCTCCCGGTGTTGGTAAGACATTTGCAGCGAGGCGTCTGGCGTGGTCCATGATGGGAGAAAAAGACGATAGTCGAATTGAGTTCGTGCAGTTCCATCAAAACTATTCCTACGAAGATTTCATGATGGGCTATAAACCAAGTGAAAATGGCTTTGAGTTGAAGTACGGGATTTTCTATCGTTTCTGCCAGAAGGCAGCAAACCAGCCTGATCAAGAATTTTTCTTTATCATCGACGAGATCAACCGTGGCAATATGAGTAAGATCTTCGGCGAACTTTTGATGCTGATAGAAAAAGACTATAGAGGAACAAAAGCTACTCTGGCCTACAACGGGCTTTCGTTCTCAGTACCAAAGAACCTCTACATTATCGGCATGATGAACACGGCAGACCGTAGCCTTGCCATGATTGACTATGCGCTACGTCGCCGTTTTAGCTTCTTTGAAGTTGAGCCTGGCTTTGACTCTGAGGGCTTCACCCATTACCAGAATAGCTTGAACAATGAAACCCTGAATGAACTCATTTCCAAAGTGAAGGATTTGAATCGAGAGATATCTCTCGATAAGTCGCTGGGGAAAGGCTTCTGCATTGGCCACAGCTATTTCTGTGGCAGGGATGTCTGTACAGAAGAATGGCTGCATTCCGTTGTTGACTATGATATTCTTCCAATGCTTAGTGAATATTGGTTTGATGATGCCAACAAACTCCAGCGGTGGGAGAACATTTTACAAGGTGTATTTCAATGATTAAAGACAAAAGCATCTTCATAAAAAACATATACTATATGCTTTCATATGCCTTCACGACGCTGAACCAAGGCGGTTATGAGGATGTTGCTACCGAAGAATTCGAAAACATACATAATCTCTTTGCTGCTATCTTAGCAAAAGGCATCGGCAAACAGTTGAAGCAGGGCCTGTATCGAGAGTACCTAAACCGCAAGGATGACATTACCGTTGTGCGTGGCAAAATTGATATGCCGGGGACTATTCGGAACAGGCTTTCCAGAAAGCAGGTATTAACCTGTGAGTATGACGAGCTTTCTGAAAATAATCTTTTCAATCAAATTCTCAAAACTACTGTCATGCTTCTACTGCGACATGCTAGGGTCGATCAGGAACACAAGAATGACTTAAAAAAAGAAATGTTATTCTTCTCCAATGTTGACACCATTGATCCTACTGCAATCCGCTGGGCTGCAATTCGCTTTCAAAGAAATAACAGCACCTACCGTATGCTTATCAGTCTGTGTCAACTCATTCTTGACGGGATGCTGTTAACAACGGACTCTGGAGAATTTAAGCTGGCTTCTTTTGTTGACGAACAACGTATGAACCGTTTATATGAGAAGTTTATTCTTGAATACTATGCCAAAGAGTGTCCATGGGTAACAGCAACCGCCTCGCAGATTCCTTGGGCCTTAGATGATGGAGTAGGGCCAATGTTACCGATAATGCAAAGCGACATCATGCTCACTAGAGGTAGCGAAGTGCTTATTATCGATGCCAAATATTACACACATACAACGCAGAAGCAGTACGACATCCACAAAATCCACTCCAGTAATTTGTACCAGATATTTACTTATGTCAAAAATAAGGATATGGAGTTTGGTGTTCAGCCTCATACTGTTTCCGGGATGCTTTTATATGCGGCAACGGACGAGGAGATCCAGCCAGATAACAGCTATCAAATGAGTGGAAATAAAATTAGTGTCCGAACCCTTAATTTAAATCGTGACTTTTCAGAAATTGCCGCACAGCTAAATGCAATTGTAGATGAGCACTTTTCGGGTCTTTCCGACCACCTATAAATCCCTATGTATCACTATGGGATGAGTCAATTAACCGTATGTCTCTAGCAGGAGGTAATGGTACCAGTATTCGTCACTGTATACAAAACTATATAATTTAGAGAGAGAGCATATAATTATGCCCTCTCTCAAACCTTTAATACGATTTATTGTAATAGACTGGCCTGCCAATGGAAGTAAAGCCCTCCAGACCGGTGATTACCACATTATTTTGGCTGAACGCACAGTGGATGATGAGCATGTTTCCGCTTTCATCTCTGCCACCTACGATTCCCACATGCTCATCATCGGGATAGAACACCAGATCGCCGGGCTGGGCCTCATTCCACGAGATGGGGGTACAGTAGGTGTGCTGCATGTGGGCACCGCCGCCGTGGCCTATGACGTACTCTCCATCAGTAACATTGTAAAATACCCAATCGACGAATCCACTGCAATCTAGCCCGTAAGGCAGGTAGGTTCCAGTAGTCGAGCTGCCGTCCGCCCATACCTTGGTGAGCTGGCCCCAGCGGAAGTCCCAGCCAATTACTAGGGACTTCCCACCCCAGAAGTAGTTGACCTTGCCTACCAGTCTGCAGGCGGTTTCCACCACAGCCCGGCGCTCTGGGTCCAGATCAGCGGGCAGGTCAGCCAGCAGCTTCTTTGCTGTGGCGTCAGAGATCGTGAGATCCCCGGTCAAGGCAGCCAGCATGTCGGAATTTGCCAGCAGTTCATCCAGAGCCTTGCTCTGTTCCTCTGTGAAAGAATAAAATACCCGCATATCATCCGGCGTCCTGGCGGTGATCGTCACAGTGAGTATTTGCTCTGTCCAGGCCGGAGTGTCTCCGGAGGCGGGATGCTCCACCGCTCTGGAGGAGGAGGCAAGTTTTGTCATGTCCCAGAAGACTGTGCGCAGGGCCTCTACATTGGCCGCATCCAATATCGCCACGGTCGTTCCATCAGCAGCGCCCGCCGTTTTGGCGGCAAACACCGCCAGAATATCAGACCAGGGGGGCGGCTGTCCCTGGATCTCCAGCGTGTCATATCCACCCTCCGCCTGCATGCTGGAGATCTTCTCTCCCAATTCGCCGTTGATCTGTGCCACCGCCTGGGCGGGAGAGACGGCTCCGGTTGTTTCATCAGGTCCGGCAAAAAAGATCCCCAGCGGTGAGGCAAGGATGATGCCGCACAAACAGATGACAACCACCACCGCGATCACCACCCCACCGCCTGCTGTGGCCGCGGCGGCCAAAGCCTTAGCTGCCGTGATCACAGCGCGTAGTGCGCGGTTTGCCGCCTGTGCGGCCTGTCTGGCGGTCACACGGGCCGCCTTTGCGGCCTTTTGAGTCTGTGCCAGCCTGGCTCCCGCCTCCGCCGCACGGCGGGCCTGTCGGGCCGGAAACGCTCTTACAGGCGGTTTCCCACCCGGCTTTCCAATCCCAGCCGTTTTGCGAATGGGATGGCCAGCCGATTTGACCGGCACGCCTCGTTCTTTTACTGCCGTCTTTGCG
Source organism: Eubacteriales bacterium (assembly GCA_048215895.1). Lineage (GTDB taxonomy): Bacteria > Bacillota > Clostridia > Oscillospirales > Oscillospiraceae > Lawsonibacter. Next base: position 2,931 of record DBFWXD010000254.1, on the reverse strand, counting down.
GTGCTGCCCATAGCCTGCCTGGAGACCTCCCCGTGAGGCCGGGGCTGCACACGAGAACCACCTGTCTGCCCAGACACTTGATGTAGCTGCTTGCGGGCCTCCATACCTTGTGGCCGTTTTCCCGAGGGAGGAGCTGCCAAGGGGCCGACCTTTCTCACAGGCAAGCGCTGCTCCAGTTTCCTGCTGCGGAGAAGGGTGCCCTGGCGCTCCCGCACAAAGGACGTTTTTCCCTGTTGCAAGGCGCTTGGCGGTGTGGCAGGCGCGGGATCGGCTTGCATCTTCAGATAGGCGTCCTTGGTCTTGATATTTCTTTTTTGAGGCGTTTGGAGTGCGGACTGCGGCTGGGGCTGGCTTCTGCCCGCACTCTGCGTCCGGAGCAGATCTCCCGCTTCTTTCCCGCGGCGGCGGCCCCTTGGAGGCAGAGTGCCGTCATCTCTTGGTCTTGCCGCTCCTGGCGGATCGTGACGGTCAGGGTATCCGTCCGGGCCTGCATCCGGGGTGTGCTTTGCACCTTTCTTTCGTTTTCCCAGCAGATGCTCGGCCAGCTGCTCCGCCCGTTTGACACCGCTCACCTCGGCATCGCCCAGCTGGTCGCCGCCGAAGTCATCCCGCTGGCCGTGCTGGGCCGTGTCCCGCAGCTGGCCCCGCAGGCGTTCTGTGCCGTCATCCAGCCCCCGCCGGATCAATTCCTTCGGCGCGGACTTGACCCGTTCTTTCAAAGTGTGCTGCACCTGGGGTTTCTCTTTGATTTTATCGATATATCTCACCTCACTCCAGCAGGGAGGGGCCTTGGCCCCTCCCTGGTTTTATTACGCGGCCAAGTCAGAGGGCTTGGTGGTCATCAGTTTATAGAGCTGCGTATGACGGGGGAAATTGTCCATGAAGGGCACAATGGCGCTGCCGCACTTGATGAGGCCCCGCCCAAAGTCCACATTGGTGATGTAGGAGAGCTGGTTGTCTGAGATGTTCAGCAGACGGGCCAGCTCCAGCCGGTCGGTGCTGGCCTGGTTGAGCATGACCAGGAATTCACTGTTGGCGAGCATGGTCCGGGCCGTGTGGGACTGGAGCAGATCGTCCACATTCTGGGTCAGGCCGGTACAGCAGGCACCGTACTTCCGCACCCGCTTCCAAAGGGTGAACAGGAAGTTGGCGCTGTACTCATGCTGGAACAGCAGATAGATCTCATCGATATAGATCCAGGTATTCCGCCCCAGGCGGCGGTTGCGGGTGATTCGGTTGAGAAAGCTGTCCAGGATCACCAGCATGCCCATGGAGAGCAGCTGTTTGCCCAGCTTCCGGATGTCATAACAGGCGATGCGGGAGCTCATGTCCACATTGGTGGGTTTGGCAAAGGTGTTGAGACTGCCCTCCGTGAACAGTTCCAGGGCCAGAGCCACATCCCGCGCCTCGGCCTCCGGCTGGCGCAGCAGTTCGGCGTGAAAGTCCTGGAGTGTGGGGGCCTGGCCCCGGCAGCCGTCCCGCACATAGTCGTGGTAGCACTGTGCTGTACAGCGGTCGATGATGGACTTCTCCTTGGCAGACAGTTTTCCGGCCCCCACAGACTGCTCACAGAGAGAAAGCAGGAACTCCGATTTCAGCACCACGGGGTTTTCCCCCTCGCCATAGCCCTGCTCCATGTCCATGGCGTTGATGTGGTTGCTGGAGGTGGCCGAGATCTCCACCACCTCGCCACCCAGTCCTTCTACCAAAGGACGGTATTCCGACTCCGGATCGATGATCAGGATGTCATCCTGGGTAGAGAGGGCCAGGGCGGTGATCTCCCGCTTGGCGGTAAAGGATTTACCGGAGCCGGACACGCCCAGAACAAATCCGTTGCCGTTGAGGAGCTGCTTGCGGTCGGCAATGATGAGATTTTTGCTGATGACATTCTGGCCGTAGTAAATGCCGCCCCGGTCCCGGATCTCCTGGGCTTTGAAGGGCATGAGGACGGCCAGGGCTTCGGTGGTCAGGGTGCGCAGGGCGTCGATCCGCCGCAGTCCTATGGGGAGGGCGGTGACAAGGCCCGCGTCCTGCTGCCAGTTCAGAGTGGTCAGCTGGCACAGATGCTTGCGTGCGATGGACTGGAGAGTCTCTGTGTCGCTGTCCAGCTCCTCCTTGCTGTCGGCCAGATGCACCAGAGTCACCACGGCGAACATCATCCGCTGATCCCGTGTGGTTAGATCATCCAGCATTTCCCGCGTCTCTTTCCGCTGCTGCTCCAGGTCGTAGGGCACCACCGCGGAGAAGTTGTTGTTGCTGTTCTGCCGCCGCTGCCAGTTGGTGACGTTGGTCTCCACCCCCAACAGGCGGTTCTGCATCTCACGCACGGCCTCATCGGTGGGGACAGGGATCACGTCGATGGACAGCATCATGGTGCGGTTCAGGCTGGTAAGCTCATTGATCATGGAGTCCTTGATGTAGCTGGCATACTCCTTGAGGAACATGGCCCGGCCATATTTATCGCCCATGATGAAGTGATCCTTCCGAAACTCCATGCTGTCCGGGCAGATGGTGTCCTTGAAGGAGTGGCCGCAGCGCATACACTCCCGCAGATCCAGGTGGTACTCCGTCTCCTCCCCGGCGCGGTAGAAGTCGTGGAGCACCCGCAGGCGCTCCACTGCGTCCAGTTCCTCGCTGTGGGAGTCCAGATGGTTCAGCCGGGAGGTCACATCGTGTACCACCCGGTCAAAGAATGTGCGGGCCTCCTCCACGCTCTTGCGGTGGACGGACAGGGTGATATACCGCTCCTGGGCCACGCTGTTGGAGGAGTCGGTGACCTTGTCCATGAGCATGGCGTTGTACTCGGCCCGGTAGCCGTCCAGCGCGTCATCCTGCCGGGGCAACAGGATCTCCCGTTCAAAGTCCTCCCGGTTGACCCGCTTGTTGTTGATGGTGATCTTGGTGGTGGACCCGGCATCCAGCGCGTTGAGC
>DBFWXD010000253.1:0-4296 GCA_048215895.1 Eubacteriales bacterium | reverse complement strand
CCATATGGTGGATCTCTCCCCCTGCTTCTGCACCCAGGTCATGGACGCCTTTGCTGCCGCCTACGAGGCCGGCTGCACTCCAAACCCCTGCGTCACCTGTAACCGGCACATCAAATTCGGCGCTCTGCTGGACGAGGCCGTGAAGCTGGGCTGTGAGAAACTGGCCACCGGCCACTACGCCCGGGTGGAATATGATGCCGGCTCGGGGCGCTATCTGCTCAAAAAGGCCAGCCGCCCGGAAAAGGATCAGAGCTATGTGCTCTCCACCCTCACCCAGGCCCAGCTTTCCCGCACGCTGCTCCCCCTGGGTGAGCTCTCCAAGGAGGAGATCCGGGACATTGCCCACAGCCGCGGCCTGGTCACCGCCCACAAGAGCGACAGCCAGGACATCTGTTTCATCCCTGATGGGGACTACGGCGCCTTTATCCGCTCCCACACCGGGAAGGACTACCCCGCCGGCCCCTTTCTGAATGAAGAGGGCACCCTCCTGGGCCGTCACACCGGCATCATTGACTACACCGTGGGCCAGCGCCGGGGACTGGGGGTATCCTCCAACCACGGGCGGCTGTATGTCAAGGAAATCCGTCCGGCGGACAACGCGGTGATTCTCTCCGACAACGAGAGTCTCTTTGCCCGCACCCTCACCGCCGGGGATCTGAACCTCATTCCCTGCGCCCAGCTGTCCGGTGCTGTTCGCCTCCGGGCCAAAATCCGTTACCGCATGACCGAGCAGCCCTGCACCGTGGAGCAGACCGGCCCCAGCACCATCCGTCTCACCTTTGACCAGCCCCAGCGGGCCATCACCCCCGGGCAGACCGTCGTTCTCTATGATGGGGACACTGTGGTGGGCGGAGCCGTTATTTTGAAAGGAGAACCTTCATTATGAGCCAAAAGAAATATAAAAAGCGCAAGCACAGCGCTACCGTCACCGCCAAGCGGCAGGCTGAACAGGAGCGCATTGCCGATGAAAAGGACCGGGCCCGCAAGCGCATGGACCCCACAGCCCGCAACCTTCTGCTGCTGGATCTGGTGTTTTTAGCCATCATTTCTCTGCTGGATATGAACAAGATGATCTCGACCCCCGTCAGCGCCTTCTCCTCCATCATCGGGCTGATTCTGCTGTTCGCCGCCCTCTGGTTCCAGTTTGGCAAGAAGAACAAGAGCAGCCGCCCCGGTCCCAAGCTGTAAGAAGGATAATTTGGTTGCTTTTTTATCCTGTTTGGTTTATGATGAAGGGTACTGATTCCTTATATAAGGGGATATGCGATACATGAGGAAAGATATCATCCTGCCCGGTCTGGCAGTGGCAGGCGGAGCGGCCGGCTTTGCCCTGCGCAAGTGGCAGCTGAGCGCCGCTTACCATCCGGAAACCGGACTTTTTACCCACGGTTTCCCCGCCACCTATGCCCTGCTGGGACTCACCGCGGTACTGATTGTGCTGTTTTTGCTGGCAGTTCGGACCACCACACAGGTCCCATCGGATTTTCTGCCCGCCTTCGGAAGCCCGGAAGCCGGCCAGATGACCGTGTGGGCCGCAGCGGGTCTGCTGTTTTTTGCCGCGGGGCTGGTCAATTTGATGGAAGGGGTGCAGATGCTGCAGCTGTGGCAGGCCACTCCCGCCCTTGACCGGGACCCCACTCAGCTCACACTCACTGTGGCTCTTCTGCTGTGTGCCCTGCTGTGCTTCCCCGCGGGCGCGGGCGTACTGCTTATGGGCCGCAGTGCCTATCGGTGGGAGATGCCCCAGTCTCTGGGGTATTTTGCCCCCATGCCCGCCTTCGTGGGTCTTTTGTGGCTCTTTTCCACCCATCTGGAAAACGGAACTCAGCCGGTGCTGATGAAGTACGGCTTTACCCTGGCCGCAGCCGCGCTGCTCATGCTGGGGCACTACTATGTGGCCGGTTTTCTCTTTGACCGGCCCCGGCCCCGGAGAGCCCTGTTCTTCTCCTTGAGCGGCGTCGTACTGGGACTCACCTCCCTGGCCGATGGTCTCAGTCTGGGAACCTGCGTGCTCACGCTGGCCTTCGTCCTCTCCGCGCTGGGGTTCACCCGGGCCCTGCTGGTAGGCGCCGGTCCCGGCTGGGAGGAGCGAATGCCCTCTGGGGCGGAGGATTGTGAAGATATCGAAGATTCGGCTCAATCATGATATAATTGGAGGTTGCCTCACCATGGAAAAAAAGCGTTTTTATATTACCACTCCCATCTACTACCCCAGCGATAAGCTGCACATCGGCCACACCTACTGCACCGTGGCCACCGACGCCATGGCCCGGTATAAGCGCCTGAGCGGCTATGACGTACTGTTTTTGACCGGCACCGACGAGCACGGCCAGAAGATCGAGGACAAGGCCAAGGAGGCCGGCGTCACCCCCAAGGAGTTTGTGGACAAGATCGTCACCGGCGAGCGTGGCGTTCTGGACCTGTGGAAGCTGATGAACATCTCCAACGACCGCTTCATCCGCACCACCGACGATTACCACGTCTCCGCCATCCAGAAGATTTTCAAGAAGATGTATGAAAACGGAGACATCTACAAGGGCAAGTATGTGGGCAAGTACTGCAAGCCCTGCGAGTCCTTCTGGACCGAGAGCCAGCTGGTGGACGGCAAGTGCCCCGACTGCGGCCGTGAGGTCCAGGATGCGGAGGAGGAGGCCTACTTCTTCCGTCTGAGCAAGTACGCCGACAAGGTGCAGCGCCTGCTGGAGGACACCGACTTCCTGGAGCCCCGCTCCCGGGTCAACGAGATGGTCAACAACTTCATCAAGCCCGGTCTGGAGGACCTGTGCGTCTCCCGTACCAGCTTCACCTGGGGCGTGCCTGTGGACTTTGACCCGGGCCATGTGGTCTATGTGTGGGTAGACGCCCTCTTTAACTACACCACCGCCCTGGGCTTTATGAATGATAAGTACGACGACTACGAAAAGTTCTGGCCCGCCGATGTGCACTTTGTGGGCAAGGAGATCGTCCGTTTCCACTCCATCATCTGGCCCGCCATGCTCATGAGCATGGGTATGCCCCTGCCCAAGAAGGTCTTCGGCCACGGGTGGCTGCTGCTGGACGGCGGCAAGATGTCCAAGTCCAAGGGCAACGTGGTGGACCCCTATATCCTGGCGGAGATGTTCGGCGTGGACGCCCTGCGCTTCTTCCTGCTGCGTACCTTCCCCTTCGGCTCCGACGGCAACTTCTCCAACGAGGCGCTCATCAACACCATCAACGTGGACCTGGCCAACGACCTGGGCAACCTGCTCTCCCGCACCGTGTCCATGGTGGGCAAGTACTTCGGCGGCACTCTGCCCGCTGACCAGGCGGAGGACGCCGAGAAGGACGCCGAACTGGTGGAGCTCATCTCCTCCCTGCGCAGCCGCTATGAGGAGCAGATGGAGAAGTTCGCCTTCCAGAACGCTCTGAGCGAAATCTTCAAGGTCATCTCCCGCGCCAACAAGTATATTGACGAGAACGCCCCCTGGGTGCTGGCCAAGGATATGGAGGCCAACGGTCCCCGCCTGGCCCGGGTGATGTACAACCTGCTGGAGGTCCTGCGGGTGTGCGGCATTCTGCTCATCCCCTTCATCCCCGACTCCGCCGCCAAGGTGCTGGATCAGGTGGGGGCCTGCGAGAGCTGCCGCACCTGGGAGAGCGCGGGCGTATACGGCGCTCTGTCCTCCACCGTCACCGTGCAGCGGGGTGAGAACCTCTTCCCCCGTGTGGACATGGAAAAGGCCCTGGCTCAGCTGGACGAGGCCGCCCAGGCCGCCAAGAAGGCCGCCCTGCCCGACCTGGAGCTGGAGCCCCAGCTCACCGAGCAGGTTGACTTTGACACCTTCTGCAAGTCCGACTTCCGGGCTGTGAAGGTCAAGACCTGCGAGAACGTGAAAAAGTCCAACAAGCTGTTGAAGTTCACCCTGGACGACGGCACCGGCACCGACCGGCAGATTCTCTCCGGCATTGCCCAGTTCTATAAGCCCGAGGAGCTGGTGGGCAAGACCCTGGTGGCCATTGTCAACCTGCCTCCCCGTAAGATGATGGGTCAGGAGAGCTGCGGCATGCTCATCTCCGCCGTTCACACCGAGAAGGGTGAGGAGAAGCTCAATCTGCTGATGATTGATGACAAGATCCCCGCCGGCGCCAAGATGTGCTAAGTGGAACATAAAATTGATTTCCCGGCGAAGCCTGCTGCTTCGCCGGGATTTTTATGTGATGGTTTTGTTAAGATTTTAAAACATTTTTTACAAACAATCCCTGTTTATTTTCCATAAACAACTTTTTGCTGCATGTTGGCGGGTTTTGAGTCATATT
>DBFWXD010000252.1:0-10537 GCA_048215895.1 Eubacteriales bacterium | reverse complement strand
AATTCCAGGCCATTCATATATAATAATTGGGCTGAAATCGGAATTTAAAAGAAAGAGTGGGACAGTTATGCTCCAGTTTGATGAATACAAGGTAAAATTGAACAACCTGGCTCCCGCCCTGAAGGAACTGGCTCAGGCGCTGGATCTGGAGAGTGCTGAGCGGGAGCTGGACATGCTCCAGGCCGAATCTGCGGCTGACGGCTTCTGGGACAACCTGGCCAAGGCCCAGAAGGTACAGCAGCGGATCAAGAACCTTCAGGACAAGGTGGACAGCCAGGCAAAGCGTCAGCGCCAGTGGGATGACCTGATGGCTCTGTGTGAGATGGGCAATGAGTTTGAGGATGAATCTCTGCTGCCCGAGTTGGAAGAGGGCTTTGCCCAGCTGGAGGCGAACATGGAATCCGCCCGGCTGGAGACCCTGCTGACCGGAGAATATGACCGGTCCAATGTAATTTTGACCATTCACCCCGGCGCCGGCGGTACCGAGGCCCAGGACTGGGCCCAGATGCTCTACCGGATGTATACCCGGTGGACGGAGCGCCACGGCTTTACCTATCAGATTATGGATTACCAGGAGGGCGACGAGGCGGGCATCAAGTCGGCCACCATCATGATCGAGGGCGAAAATGCCTACGGTTACCTCCGGGGAGAGCACGGGGTGCACCGGCTGGTCCGGGTGTCTCCCTTTGACGCCAACGCCCGCCGGCAGACCTCCTTCGCTTCGGTGGAGGTCATGCCCGACCTGCCTGAGGATGTGGAAATTGAGATCCGGCCCGAGGACATTGAGATGCAGGTGTACCGGGCCAGCGGCGCCGGCGGCCAGCACGTCAACAAGACCTCCTCCGCGGTGCGTCTGATCCACAAGCCCACCGGCGTGGTGGTAGCTTCCCAACAGGAGCGCTCCCAGTTCCAGAACAAGGACAACTGTATGAAGATGCTCCGTGCCAAGCTGGTGGAGCTGCAGATGCAGGAAAAGGCGGAAAAGATTTCCGACCTGAAGGGCGTGCAGCTGAAAATTGAGTGGGGCAGCCAGATCCGCTCCTACGTGTTCATGCCCTATCAGCTGGTGAAGGACAACCGCACGGCCTTTGAGACCAGCAACATCAACTCCGTCATGGACGGCGATCTGGACGGCTTCATCAACGCCTATCTGACCGCTGAGGCCACCGGAAACTGGGCCACAAAATAATAGAAAAAAGGATATTTGTCCGCCTGGACGAATATCCTTTTTTTGTTGACAGGCCCTGGGAAAAAACGGTATGATGAGAACAGAAACACAGACTAAGGAGGGACGGCAATGAAAAAGGGCAAACTGGTTCGGTTGGTGTGTTTGGGACTGCTTTTGGCGGCGCTTACTGCCTGCGGAAGCAAAGAAGCGGCCTCTTCTGAGACGGGGTCACAGTCGGAAGAAATTCCGGTGATTGCTCCCGTACCTGAGCCGGTGGAGGAGCCGGAACCAGAACCGGTCTATCCCTATACCAACCCCTTGACCGGGGAGGGGCAGATGGAAGACATCAGCGGGAAGCGCCCCATTGCCGTCATGTTCAATAACCTGGAAAAAGCCCTGCCCCAGTTGGGGGTGGGACAGGCAGATGTGATTTATGAAATTGTGGCCGAAGGCGGCATCACCCGGATGATGGGTCTGTTTCAGGACATCCAAGGGGTGGGGGACCTGGGGTCCATCCGCTCCGCCCGGGATTACTATGTAAATCTGGCTTACGGCCATGATGCCATTTATGTCCACGCGGGGGGAAGCCCCCAGGCCTATGAGGCCATCAAGGGCTGGGGTGTCTCTGCCATTGACTTTGTCAACGGGCCCTGCGGGGTGGAAAGCTGGCGGGATGCAAACCGGCGGGCTAACGCTGGGTACGAACACTCCCTGCTCACTTCCAGCACCAACCTTGTGGAACAGATGCCCTCCTGGTTTCGCCAGGAGCACAAGGACGGCTATCAGGTGGGCTGGACCTTTGACGAGCAGCTGCCTGCCGGGGGAGAGGCAGCCGCAGAGCTGACTGTGCCCTTCTCCACGTATAAAACTGGGTACTTTACTTACGACCAGGAGAGCGGGCAGTACGCCATCTCCCAGCACATCAATGGAAACGACCACACCTATGTAGACGGCAATACGGACGAGCCGGTGCTGGTGTCCAACGTGCTGGTGCTCTATACCGATATCTCCGTCATCGCCGGGGATTCTGCCGGACGGATGTCCGTGCGGACCACAGGCTCCGGGGACGGGCTTCTTCTGCGGGATGGACAGCTCTATCCCATCACCTGGCAGCGGGACAGCAAGAGCAGCTGCTACCGCTTTTTGGGGGAAACCGGAGAGGAGATTTCCCTGAAGCCGGGGAGCAGCTACATCAATGTGGTAAAAACCTCTGCACAGGTGGAGTGGAACTGAGGAATTTTCCCAGAATTTAACCTGGATGAGGCCCTGCGGCCTCTTGCAAAGAGGGCAGGAAGAATGGTACAATAGCTTCGCCCGGCGCAGTCTGCGGACAGCCGGGTGAAGCTTGCGCCTTGTGAACAGCCATGGGCGCATACGACCCAAAATGGAGACGAAAGGAAGTGGGGGCTGAACATGGAAGGCCGAAGTTGCAATTACGATACCGATAGCCGCTGTCACAGACGGCAGGCGGTGAAGCCGGGGCCTAGGCGGTATGGCTCCTGCCTCATCGCCGGAATGGATTGTCCCAAGGCGTAAAATACGCGGAGGACTCCCTGTCTGTGTGCGGCCACAGGGCCGGAGGGCGTTTGGAAAGCGGCCATGTGCTGACCGTTTTCCAAAGGTTCTCCCATGCCCCGTGGCCTTTTTGTCTTGCATCCTGCGATGCAAATTTTGGGGAGGAGAATTTATCATGCATGAAAGTTATGATCTGGAGCTGCTGATGGAGCTGGTGGAGAAGCGCCAGTTCCGCCGTCTGCGTGAGGAGCTGGCCCAGATGAACGAGGTGGACATCGCCGAGTTTTTGGACGAGCTGGAGGTGGAGCAGGAGATCCTGGTCTTCCGCCTGCTGCCCAAGGAGCTGGCCGCGGCGGTCTTTACCTACCTGGAGGACAGCGAGGACCAGGAGAAGCTGATCGGCGCCCTGAGCGATAAGGAGCTGCGGGAAGTCCTGGACGAGCTCTATCTGGACGATACGGTGGACATCATCGAGGACATGCCCGCCAATGTGGTCTCCCGTATTCTGCGCAATACCGACGCATCCACCCGCAGCCAGATTAACCAGCTGCTCAATTATCCCAAGGATTCCGCCGGTTCCATTATGACCACGGAGTTTGTCTTCCTGCATCCGGACGCTACCGTGGAGCAGTCCTTTGCCCGAATCCGAAAGGTAGGCCTGGACAAGGAGACGGTCTATACCTGTTACGTCACCAAAAACCGGATTTTGCTGGGCGTGGTGACGGTGAAGCGGATGCTTCTGTCCTCCTATGAGACCCGGATCGGCGATATTATGGAAACCAACGTCCTGTCCGTCAACACCCACGAGGACAAGGAGGACGTGGCCCAGATGTTCTCCCGGTACGACCTGTCCGCCCTGCCTGTGGTAGATGGGGAGAACCGCCTGGTGGGTATCATCACCTTCGACGACGCCATGGACGTTATTGAGGAAGAGACCACTGAGGACTTTGAAAAGATGGCCGCTATCCTTCCCTCGGACAAGCCCTACCTGAAGACCGGGGTGTTCGAGACCTGGCGCTCCCGCATCCCCTGGCTGATGATGCTCATGCTGTCGGCTACCTTTACGGGGATCATCATTACCAGCTTTGAATCGGCCCTGGCCGCCTGTGTGGTCCTCACGTCCTTTATCCCCATGCTCTCTGGTACCGGCGGAAATTCCGGCTCTCAGTCCTCGGTGGCGGTGATCCGCGCCCTGTCTCTGGACGAGGTGGAGTTTTCCGATGTGCTGGCCGTGGTGTGGAAAGAGGTCCGGGTGGCCGTCCTGTGCGGCGTGTGCCTGGGCGCGGCCAACTTTGTGAAGATGATGGTGGTGGACCGCTGGCTGATGAACAACCCCGAGGTGACTGTGCCGGTGGCCCTGGTGGTGTGCCTGACCTTGATGCTCACGGTAATCTGCGCCAAGGTGGTGGGCTGTACGCTGCCTATGGCGGCGGAAAAGATCGGCATTGACCCCGCCGTGATGGCCGCCCCCTTTATCACCACCGTGGTGGACGCCCTGTCGCTGCTGATTTACTTTAGCATTGCCACCTGTGTGCTGGGAATCTGACCCGGCCTGAAAATTGTTTGAGGAGGAATGTTCAAATGGCAACCTGTGACAACAAAATGCCCTGCCCCTGCACGGCCAACTGCCCCAGACATGGAAAGTGCTGCGCCTGTGTGGCCCACCATCGGGACCACAACGAGGGTGTGCCCGGCTGTTTCTTTTCCAAAGAGGCGGAGGCCACCTATGACCGCAGCATCGCCAATCTGGCCCGGGACCACGGGCTGACGGTTGTGGAATAAGAAAAACCGTATCTTCCGGCAGAGCCAGGCTCTGCCGGAATTTTTTTCGGCAAAAGGAGGGGGAAAACCGCCGTAAATCTTGCAATCCCACATTTCCTCCGGTATACTGGTTATACTGTAATGCGTGCGGAAGGGGGCAAAATACATGATTCGAATTGCGGTGGCCGATGACGACAAAGAGTGTACCAGGCAGCTGTGCCAATATATTGATGATTTTGCCCGGGAGAGCGGCCAGAACTGTGACGTGACCGTCTATCACGATGGAGACGAGCTGGTAGAGCGGTATAAGGCGCAGTTCGACATTATCCTGCTGGATGTGGAGATGCCTTTTTTAAACGGGATGACGGCCGCGGAGCTCATCCGGCGGCAGGACCCGGAGGTCATCATTATTTTCATCACCAACATGGCCCAGTATGCCATCCGGGGCTATGCGGTGGATGCCCTGGACTATGTGCTCAAGCCGGTCAACTATTTTGCTTTTTCCCAGCGGCTGAGCCGGGCCATTCAGCGCATTAACCGCCGGGATGCCTCCTACCTCACCATCCCCGTGAAGGGCGGAGCCATGAAGCTGGCGGTGCGGGACATCTATTATGTAGAGAGCCGGGGCCACCAGCTCATCTATCACACCCGGACGGGCGACCACGCCGCGGCGGGAGGCACCATCCAGCAGGCAGAGGAGGATCTGAAGCAGCACGGCTTTTTCCGCAGCAACAAGGGCTATTTGGTGAATCTGGAGCACGTGGACGGCGTGCGGGACGGGTGTGTGCTGATCCATGGGGAGCAGCTCATCATCAGCCGCACCCGGAAAAGCGCCTTTTTGGAGGCGCTGACCAACTATGTCAGCGGGGTGGGACGATGAACGTGGTGCCCAGTATCCCCCGGGTGCTCACGGCCCTGGCGGAGTGGGGGGCGTGCCTGGTCTACATCCAGCGCTATGAGAAGCGGCTGAAGGGCTGGCGGCTGTGGGGCGTTCTGGGGCTGTTTCTGGTGATCCAGAGCCTCTTCCTCTATGTGACCGGTTCCTGGCCGGTGGCACTGTGGATCCCCTGTATGGCGGTGGCTGTTGGGATGATGTTCGGCTGCATCGCCCTGTGCTGCAACATGTCCCTGGTGAGTGTGGGCTATTGCACGGTGCGGGCCTTCCTGCTGGCGGAGTTTGCTGCCTCGCTGGAGTGGCAGCTCTATGCCTATGGAGCCCTCCGCCTGGGAAAGGACAGCTTTGTTTACTCGGCGGCCTTTGCCGCGGTGGTCTACGGGGCGGTGTTCCTGGTGATGTACCGCCTGGAGAGCCGGCCCTCGGTGCAATATCCGGCGCTGGCGGTGCGGCCACGGGAGCTTTGGCCCGCCCTGGTGATGGGACTTACCTGTTTTGCCATGAGCAACCTGAGCTTTGTCTACGCCAATACCCCCTTCAGCGGCAGCTACATCAGCGATGTATATAACATCCGTACGCTGGTGGACCTGGCCGGGGTGGTGATGCTCTATGCCTACCACATTCAGCGCAGCGAGCTGCGGGTGCAGTATGAGCTGGATGCGGTGAAGAACATCCTTCAAAACCAATATGTCCAGTACCGGCAGAGCCGGGAGAGCATCGACCTCATCAACCGGAAATACCACGACCTGAAGCACCAGATCGCTGTGCTGCGCGCGGAGCCGGACGCCCAGAAGCGGGCGGACTTTCTGGACGGCATGGAGCAGGAGATCCGCAATTACGAGGCCCAGAACAAGACAGGCAACTCCGTTCTGGACACGGTGCTCACCGGAAAGAGCCTCTACTGTGCCAAGCACAAGATTGAGCTCACCTGTGTGGCGGACGGAGCGCAGCTGGGCTTTATGGACGTGATGGATATCTGCACGGTGTTTGGCAACATGCTGGACAACGCCATTGAGTGTGAGCTGCGGATTCCGGACAAGGAGAAGCGACTGATCCATGTGGCGGTGTACGCCAAGAAGGATTTTCTGATCATTCACTGTGAAAACTACTGCCCCGAGGAGGTGGCCTTTCGGGACGGCCTGCCGGTGACCACCAAGCAGGATGCAAACTACCACGGCTACGGGGTGAAGAGCATCCGCTATACCGCCCAGAAGTACGGTGGGTCGGTGACCATGGAGGTCAGGGACAAGTGGTTTGTGATGAACATTCTCATCCCCATTCCCCAAAAAGAAGACTGAATCTGCGCCGGAGGCCCGGAAAGGCCTCCGGCGCATTTTTCATGGTCTGTTAGCTAAATGGACAAATATTGTTCATATTTTTTGTGCGTTGAGCACAATCGAAAAAACCGTTTGCGCCAAAAAACGGTCAATTTATGCGCCTTGTGAAACAAGCGGGTAAAATTCTGTTATGATCATCCCATCATGAGACGCAATGTGTGAACTGTGCGCTCAATTTGTACTAGGAGGAAGATGAAATGTTAAGTATCAACATGGACGACGTCATCAAGGTACTGGACTCTGTCAAGATGCACCTGATCGCCTTGGCCGTCGTGCTCGTGCTGGGCATTGCCATTATGGTGGCAGTGCGCAAGCTGCCCAAGAGCAAGAAGTTCCTGGCTCGGGGCGAGACCGCTATGGCGATGATCCTGGCGATTGCCGTCATCGTCAACCTGATTTGCACCGGACCTATGTTTACCATGATCTCCCTGGCTACCGGCGGCGGTACCATCAGCGAGGAGACCTCTGCCGAGGCCTCTGCTCTGGTGGAGGACATCGCCGAGGAGGGCATTGTGCTGCTGGAGAATGAGAACAACGCCCTGCCCCTTCAGGCCAACACCAACCTGAACGTCTTCGGCTGGGCCTCCACCAACCCCGTGTACGGCGGCACCGGTTCCGGCTCCCTGAACGACGCCTACCACACCACCACCCTGCTGGAGGGTCTGGCCAACGCCGGCTTCACCACCAACGAGGAGCTGAGCCAGTTCTACATCGACTACAAGGCCGACCGCCCTGTGGTGTCCATGAGCTCTCAGGACTGGACCCTGCCTGAGCCCAACGTGAACCTCTACACCGATGAGATGATCCAGAACGCCAAGGACTTCTCCGACACCGCTATGGTGGTCATCGGCCGTGTAGGCGGCGAGGGCGCTGACCTGCCCACCGATATGGCCTCTGTGGTGGACGGCACCTGGAACAGCGAGCAGTCCGTGGGCGGCGACTCCGCCTACTTCCGCGGCACCTATGACGACAGCCTCAACGAGGGCAACGACTGGGACGAGGGCGACCACTTCCTGGAGCTCAGCAACCGGGAGGAGGAGCTGCTGGACCTGGTGTGCTCCAACTTTGACAAGGTTATCGTGCTCTACAACGGCGCCAACCCCTTCGAGCTGGGCTTTGTGGAGGACTATGAGCAGATCCAGTCTGTGATCTGGTGCGCCGGCACCGGCCAGGGCGGCTTCAACGGCCTGGGCAACATCCTCAACGGCACCGTCAGCCCCTCCGGCAAGCTGATCGACACCTTTGTTTACGACCTGACCCAGACTCCCACCTGGAACAACTTCGGCGCCTTCTACTATGACAACATGGACGAATATCTGGCCGGCGGCAGCTTCAACCAGAACGCCACCCCCGCCTTCGTCAACTATGTGGAGGGCATCTATGTGGGCTACAAGTTCTATGAGACCGCCGCTGTGGAGGGCCTCATCGACTATGACACCACCGTGCAGTACCCCTTCGGCTACGGCCTGAGCTACACCTCCTTCACCCAGGAGATGAGCACCATCACCGAGGACCTGGAGAGTGGCACCCTCTCCTTTGACGTGACCGTCACCAACACCGGCGCTGTGGCCGGCAAGGACGTGGTGGAGGTCTACTACAATCCTCCCTACACCAACGGCGGCATTGAGAAGGCCAGCGCCAACCTGGTCGCCTTTGACAAGACTGAGACCCTGGAGCCCGGCGCTTCCGAGACGATCAGCTTTACCATCAAGCTGGAGGACATGGCCTCCTACGACACCTACGGTGAGGGCGCCTACGTGCTGGAGGGCGGTGTGTACACCATCTCCATCAACGCCGATTCCCACACCGTTCTGGATTCCGAGCAGTACATCGTGCCTGAGACCATCTCCTACAAGGACGGCCGCAGCACCGACAAGACCCCTGCCACCAACCAGTTTGGCTTTGCCGAGGGCAACGTCACCTACCTCAGCCGCGCCAATGGCTTTGCCAACTACGCCGAGGCCACTGCCGCTCCCACCAACCTGACTCTGGATGAGGAGAGCAAGGCTGCCTTTATCAACAACAACAATTATGATCCTACCCAGTACAATAACCCCGACGACGTCATGCCCACCACCGGCGCCAAGAACGGCCTGAAGCTGGTGGACCTGCGGGGTGTGGCCTATGACGATCCCAAGTGGGACGAGCTGCTGGATCAGCTGACCGTCTCCGAGATGGACAGCCTCATCGCCTACGGCGGCTATCAGACTGCCCCCATCGCCAGCATTGAGAAGGTTCAGACCTACGACTGCGACGGCCCTGCCTCCATCAACAACAACTTCACCGGCCAGGGCTCCGTGGGCTTCCCCGCCGGCGTGATGATCGCCGCCACCTGGAGCCCCGATCTGGCCAAGGAATTCGGCCGCAGCATCGGCAAGATGGCCGACGAGATGGATACCTCCGGCTGGTACGCTCCTGCCATGAACATCCACCGCTCCGCCTTTGCCGGCCGTAACTTCGAGTACTACTCCGAGGACAGCCTACTGTCCGGCAAGATTGCCGCCCAGGCCATCCAGGGCGCCGAGGAGTTCGGCGTGTACGCTTACATCAAGCACTACGCCCTCAACGACCAGGAGGGCAACCGCAACAGCATGCTGTGCACCTGGTCCAACGAGCAGGCCATCCGTGAGATCTACCTGAAGCCCTTTGAGATTTCCGTCAAGGAGGGCGGCGCCGACGCCGTCATGTCCTCCTTCAACTACATCGGCACCCAGTGGACCGGCGCCAACAACGAGCTGTGCAACGTGGTCCTCCGGGACGAGTGGGGCTTTGTGGGCATGGTGCTCACCGACTACTTCGGTGTGTACGGCTACATGGATGCCGACCAGGCCATCCGCGGCGGCACCGACTTCTGTCTGGTGAACTACGACACCGAGACCAACCACGTCACCGACACGGAGAGCGCCACCTCTGTGCTGGCTATGCGCCAGGCCTCCAAGAACATCCTGTACACCGTGGTCAACTCCCGCGCTTACGCCGAGGAGAACCTGAACCCCGGTATGCAGACCTGGCAGAAGATGCTCATCGGCGCCGATGTGGTCATCGGTCTGGCCGTTGTGGCCGGCGCCGTGGCCATTGTGAAAAAGTCCAAGAAGATTGAGGACTAAGTTGTCCTCAAGCCGGAACTAAACCGCGGGCGGGCCATTCCTATGGAGTGGCCCGCCCCTGACCAAACGAGGAGCTGGACCTATGAAGCACGAAGACATTTTAAAAAAGCTGACCCTGAAGCAGAAGGTCGCTCTTCTGTCCGGCCGGGACATCTGGAGCACCTATGAGTTTCCCAAAGCGGGCGTTCCCTCCATGGTGCTCTCCGACGGCCCTCACGGCGTGCGCCGTCAGGCGGGCGCGGGGGACCACCTGGGTCTCAATCCCAGTCTGCCCGCCACCTGCTTCCCCACCGCAGCGGGCCTGGCCAACAGCTGGGACCCCGCTCTGGCCCAGGAGATGGGCGCGGCCATCGGAGAAGAGGCCGCCTGCCAGGGGGTAGGCACCCTGTTGGGCCCGGGACTGAACATCAAGCGCAGCCCTCTGGGAGGCCGGAACTTTGAGTATTTCTCTGAGGACCCCTACCTGGCGGGAAAAATGGCCGCCGGTCTCATCCGGGGCATCCAGTCTAACGGCATCTCCGCCTGCCCCAAGCACTTTGCCGCCAACTCCCAGGAGCTGCTGCGCATGTCCAGCGACAGCGTGGTGGATGAGCGGACCCTGCGGGAGATTTACCTCACCGGCTTTGAGATTGCCGTGAAGGAGGGACATCCCCGGTCCATCATGTCCTCCTATAACCGCATCAACGGTACCTATGCCAACGACAGCCACTGGCTGCTCACCCAGGTCCTGCGGGAGGAGTGGGGCTTTGATGGC
>DBFWXD010000251.1:0-3729 GCA_048215895.1 Eubacteriales bacterium | reverse complement strand
ATGGTGTAGGTCTCAATAATGAGCTCGTAGCGGTTTGCTGTGGCGGTACGCACATTTGGCTTGGCGTAGAGCTCATACCAGGTGCGCAGCCAGGTAGCCACAGTGTACTCGTCTGCCGCCTTACTGACGTCCAGACCTTGGCACTCCTCCAAAGCTTTTTTCAGCTTTTCCTTGACCTCTCCCTGGGTCTTACCCAGCACATTCTTGATGATCCGTTTTCCGGTCTTGGGATCGTACCCAGCCGTGTACCGTCCTTCCCAGCGGCCATCCTTCCGTTTCCTGATGTTGCCCTCTCCATTAGCTCGTTTTTTTGCCATGGGGTGCCACCTCCAGCTCTTTTGCAATTTCCTGGGCCAGCTTGAATCCGGCGATAAAGCTGGCCAGAGAGATCTTCTCCCGCAGCAGGTTTTGCGCATCCACCAGCTGCATCAGCTTTCGCCGTTCCGGCTGCCCAAGGTAGTCCCGCACTTCCTGGCGGGTCTGCTCAATTTCCTCCTCCAATTCAGTGAAGTCCGGCACCTGGAAAAACCATTTATACAGGGCAGCCATGTAGTGATACATTGCGTGTCGCCTCCTTTGCAGCAACACACAATACCAGCTTTTCAGATGGATAGCCATAGGAAATGGGCAGAGTTATCAGAACAGTAACAATTACTTTTTGGTGTGCAGCCCTTATTCTTTGAGTAGCGATGTAATTTTTAATACGCTTAGGGCTCCGCACTTGAGTGTGCAGAGCCCCAGCGTCACATCATCTGCTGCCCCTGATCGTGGTCATCCGGCTTATGTCCCAGCGCGATCTTTTTTTGCTGCTCCCTGGCCAGAGCCTTTCGGTCTCCGTGGCCATGTCTGATGGTGGCATCCAGGACAAAGTCATCGGGATCTCCCTCCAGCCTGGACAGCAGGTGGAGCACTTCGGTTGTTATGTCAGCGTTTGCCACATGAGAATACACACCGGCACCGCCGCCGCTGCCGAACTCATGATGATGAAGGGGATCCATCTCCGGAGCGAAGAGATCGCCTCCTGGGTGTCCTTCTGAAAGGCCGACCCGATGGCTGAGAGCTCTTTGGTAAATTCGTCTCTCTGCCTCCCATCCTGTCTGATTGTTTCTTTCATGTCTGAGAGTATGTGCTCCATTGACCGGTAGGTTTCCTGGTTGAAGGCCTGCGTCTGCTCCAGCCACTGCTGGAGCAGTTCTGAGGTGGCCAGCGGCTCCAGGCTCTCCTTCGTGGCCAGAGTGGCCATGGATGCCTGGATCGTTTTCTGGAGGGCCAGGGTATGCTGGAGGACATTCTCCAGCTGTTCCAGTGTCTGCACCGGCATCGTATACAGCACATTGGGCTGTTGTTCCGTCAGGGTGGGAGGCGCGGCCCGCTGTTTGAGGGCTGCCAAAGCACTGTTGTGCTGCTTGGGCTCGTATTCCAAACTCATGCTCCATGTTCTCCTTTCTGAATTTTAGCTCGTGCAGTCTGTCGTCTCTGCACTTCATTCCGGTAGGTGTGGTGTAGGTAATGCACTTCCGATTTTCCTTCCAGCGTACCTGGTAGCCGCGCCGATTCATCTCCTGTATGAACTCCTCCCGGCTGCCAGCTCGCCGCATGGCCGCCTCCACCGTAGTAATGAGCCGAAACTTCCAGCTTTCTCCCCGCATAGCCGCCCGGTATTCCCCGGCTCTCAGGCCCTTTGTCCGGTGATCCTGTTGGTACGGCTTTAGAGTGGTCAAGCCGTGCTCCATACAGATCTGATCACTGACCTTCCGCATTTCTTCCAACGTTCTGGGAGTGAAGTGGAGCTTCTTTCCGGTATCCGGATGAACCGAGTTGACCACCAGATGGGAGTGAAGATGCTGCCGATCCACATGGGTGGCCACCAGGACCTCACAGCCGGGGAAGAATCGCTCCGCCAATTTCAGACCGATCTCATGGGCCTGGGCGGGAGTGAGGTCTTCTTCCGGGGAGAAGGACTGGGTGTACTGGTAGAAGAAGGTGCCGGTGTCTTTCCCATAGAGGTGTTTGGTAGCCATGAAGCTCTGCATGGCCACATCTGCCACACAGTTGACGCCCGTCAGGTAGCGGTTGCCCTCCTCGTCCATGGTTTTCTTTGGCTGGGATACATACTGGATTACCCGCCCCATGCTCCCTGCCGTCTGCTTGCGTTCCTTGATAAAGCTACAGGTCGCCATGGTGGATCACCGGGCCTTTCTCTGCCAATGCGCAGACTGCCTCATAGGCTTTACCCAGGGCTGCGGTCAGCTCCTGTAAGTAGGCGGTCTGCACTCTCCCCTGGTGGGCTAAGGTAGTCAGCTGATTTAGGTTTTTACCCCAGGCGCGCAGCTCCGACAGAATGGGCTTGAGCTCTTCCATTACATAGATAGGCTCATTCAGTGCGGACTTCAACAGGTACTCTTGTTGGCTCAGGCCGGAACGCCTGACCTTGGCGTTAATTTGCCTTCTCTCGGCTGGGGTTACCCGGAAGGCCACCACCTGATTTCTGGTGCGTGTTGCCATACTTTCTCACCTCCGCATAAAAAATTGGTATGCTGCCGCTCCCCGTCCGGAAACGACAACATACCAAAAATTTTTGTGGATAGCCATACCAAAAGGCCAGAGTTAAGAGAAAGTTATCAATTACAGAAATCCCGTTCCGCCCTTATATTGTTTTCTGCGGCGCAAGCTTTGAGGTGTGGAGATGAGGCGCCGCTGCCGGTCAGCGGAAAGTGGGTGCGGGCTTCTGCCCGCAAACATGCGTTTGGCAGCCGCTTGCGGCAAGCCAAATGCTCTGCTTGCCCCACCCAAGGGTGGGTAAAATCGTCCCGCGCTACTACTGGCTTTCTATCTAGGATCAGGAGAATATCCGTACTACGGGGAGGTGTGATGTGCGTTCTCCTCTCTAGGTTTGGCAGCGGGCTAAATTCGTCTCAAAAACATTGGTAGGGCAGCTACCCTACCCAGCCATTCAAAGAGCCGCATAGTGGTCCACAGGGGCAACCAGCGGGGAGATTTGTCGCCCGGGCTCTTACCGGGAGGAGTGTGTGCGGGAACTGAATGAACTGTGAGAAAGCAGGAAGCCTGCCCCGGCCGGGACAGGCTTCCTTTTCAGTGGGGGTTTCATTTTGTTATTTTTAAGTTGTTGATACACTTCCCCAGCAAGGAGTAAAGGAGGTGGACACAGCCTGGGCCTTGTAAAGCGTACCCTTGCTATGGGGGACGGAGCGGTAGTTTATCCCGGCCATCTACTGGCCCACACCCACTTGCTTAGAGGCATAATCACAGGCTTGGCTGAACGATTTAATTAGAACCTTAGGCAAACACTACGGGCTACAGGGTGGTGTGCAGAAAGCCGTGCTCACGCTCCGGTGGGCTGGGGCATTCAAGCGGATTGGCTAAGTGTGGCCATGGGTGTCAGCCACTTCATGGAACGGACAGATGGTGTAAATCAGGTGCACGTTTATGGGGCACCCATTTTACACGCACAGTGGTGGGCGCCTACGTGATGAGCCCCACTCTTCCAGTATCGCATATATTACGTACTGTGTTCTCGCTTATGCCTCCGGTCCGCCCGATACCTTGGATGCTGGGCTGGTATGGATGGGCTTCCGATTTTTCAGATACTTCAGATAGTAGTAGAGCGCCAGTTCACAATGAACCAGCCTCAACAAAAAATTCAAGTAGGAAGCATGAAAAATGCGTGCGTCTTATGCTTGGGTTATCCGTGGAAGCGCAATGTTTACT
>DBFWXD010000250.1:0-3099 GCA_048215895.1 Eubacteriales bacterium | reverse complement strand
CCCACACCAACCGGCGGATGCAGGAGAAGGCCGCCGAAAAGATGGGGAATTTCATGGCGCAGGTGCTGTAACACAGAACAGCAGAAAGGGCCGGAGAGGACGAAAATCCTCTCCGGCCCTTTCCGGTTATTTCGGCTTGTGGGTCACGGTGTGGGTCAAAGTCTGACCCACATTTTGACCCACACCGTATTCCCGCAAAAAGTGACAAAACCGGCGGAAATCATCCGATTTCCGCCGGTTTCTGGAGCTGGAAACGTGACTTGAACACGCGACCTGCTGATTACGAATCAGCTGCTCTACCGACTGAGCTATTCCAGCGTATCAGAAACGTCTGGGCCCTGTCTGGGATGACTGGCTCTGGAAGCGGGCAGACGGCGCACACGGAATAAAACATAATTTTGCTGCGCTGAGATATGTGCTTAAATATTATACGCAGAAAACCGGAGTGCGTCAAGAGGAAAACGCTGATTTGTCTAAACTGTCTGATTTCGAAAATAGCAGCCGCAGTTTTTTCTCGCCGCACCGCGCCCCGTTCCCCGGGATTTTAACAGAAAACAAATATTCAAACGGCAAAAAATGTAGTATGATAGGGGCGGAAGAAGCGAGACAATTGCAAGGAAACAGGGAAAGAGGTAACAGTTATGCCTGAATTGAGAAAGACAAAGATCATATGCACACTGGGGCCCTCTGTGGACGATGAGGAGACCCTGCGCCAGCTGATTCTGGCTGGCATGAACGCGGCAAGATTCAACTTTTCCCATGGCACGCACGAGTCCCAGCTGGCCACGCTGCAAAAGCTGAAGCGGGTGCGGGATGAGCTGGGGCGCCCGGTGGCCACGATTCTGGACACGAAGGGCCCGGAGATCCGCATCAAGGCCTTCCGGGACGGCCCGGTGAGCCTGGAACGGGGCGCCCCCTTCATCCTGACCACGGAAGAGGTAGAGGGCGATGCCGGACGGGTGTCAGTGACCTATCAGAACCTGGCAAACGAAGTGGAGCCCGGCTGTCACATCCTGGTGGACGACGGACTGGTGGATCTGCTGGTCAAAGAGGTGAGAGGGCCGGAGATCCACTGTGAGGTGGAGAACGGGGGCGTTCTCTCCAACAACAAAAGCATCAACATCCCCAACGTACATATCCATCTGCCGGCGCTGACGGAAAAGGACCGGGAGGACCTCCGGTTCGCGGCGGAGCAGGACTTTGACTATGTGGCGGCCTCCTTTGTCCGCAAGGCGGAGGATGTGGAGGATATCCGGGAGGAACTGTGCCGGCACGGTGGACAGGGGATCAGGATTATCTCCAAGATCGAGAACCTGGAGGGTGTGGACAACCTGAACGAGATCATCGAGGCCTCAGACGGGCTGATGGTGGCCCGGGGAGACCTGGGGGTGGAGGTGCCTGCCTGCCAGGTGCCCGTGCTCCAGAAAGAGATGATCGCCAAGTGTATTCACCAGGGGAAGCCGGTCATCACGGCCACCCAGATGCTGGACTCCATGATGAGAAACCCCAGACCCACTCGGGCGGAGGTCTCCGACGTGGCAAATGCTGTATTCGATGGGACCTCCTGCGTCATGCTCTCTGGGGAGACCGCGTCGGGCAAATATCCCCTGGAGGCTGTGCGCACCATGGCGGACACTGTGCTGGCGGCGGAGCAGGCCATCAACTACTGGGGCAGGTTCCAGAAGATGGGGTTCTCCAAGCGGGCGGAACGCCCCATCAGCGATGCCATCAGCCACAGCTGCTGCACCACGGCACTGGATCTGGAGGCGAAGGCCATCCTAGTGGCCACGCAGTCGGGAAACTCTGCCCGGGTGATCTCCCGCTTCCGCCCAGGCTGCACCATCGCCGCATTCACCACTACGGAGCGGGTGCGCCGCCAGCTGGCCATTACCTGGGGTGTCCACCCATTCCTGTTCGGGTCAGTGGACTCCACAGACCGCCTGCTTTCCCTGTGTGTGGAGTGTGCCAGAAAGGAAGAGGTGGTGTCCGCAGAGGATACAGTGGTGATCACTGCCGGTGTGCCCATCGGGCAGAGCGGGACCACCAACCTGATCAAGGCCCAAGTGGTAGGAGAGAAGATCTGAGGGATGGGCCCCCTTTTTATAGGACCACCATAACAAAGCGGCACGCCATCTGGGACGGCGTGCCGCTTTGCTGTAGAAAACAGCTTTCAAAGGAGGGAGAGCTCCGCAGCAATGGCGAGGGCGGTCTCGTCTACCAGTTCGAAGTTGACATAGGGGTGATAGAGGGCCTCCAGGTCGTCGTGCATGGCCTTGGCCTGGGAGAGGGAATCCACGGCCTCATCCATCAGGGCGCTGGTGATCTTTTGGGAGAAGCGCAGCCGGGGCCTGCTGCGGCGGAGCAGATCGGCGGAGACGGCGTTGTCCAGAAGGAGGCGACGATAGGCCTTGCCGGGGTAGGGATGCGCCGGGGAGGAGGAAAGAAAGGCCAGGGAGAGCTGGGGGATGAGCAGGTGTTCCAGCCGGTCCGGCGCCATGGGAGAGGGGCAGGCCACCACATCATAGCCTGCCTTCAGGGCACCCGAGAGCAGATGGGCCAGCATTCGGTGGGCCAAGCCATACCGGTCGGAGAGCTCATAGATCCGCTGGCACTGGCACTCCACTGTCCCCCAGAGGCACATCTGCCCGCGGTGGGTGACGGCGCCGAGAAAACGCTGTTTCACCGTGCCGGCGGGCGCCCCCTTCCGGGGCTTCAGCTCCCGATCCAGGATGCCCCGGGCGCGTTTGGACAGCTTTTCCTCCAGCGCGTCGGAGTCCAAGGTGGAGCGGACGTCGTACATCAGCTCGGCAGCCGCATCCAGACAGCGGTATGCCCGCTGGTAGTGCCCCTTGTAGCCTCGCATACAGGAAATAATGGCGGTGCGGAGTCCCTCCATCCCGTTGTGGTCATAGCACTTCCCCAGATTGATGTACTGCTCCACCACCCCTGGATATTTCGGCTCCACCACATGGGTATTGTCCCTTTAGGACACCTACTTTCTTTTGAAAAAGAAAGTAGGCAAAGAAAAATTTAGACGATTTCCTGTCAAAATTTCCAGTGGATCTTGACCTCCTGCCGCCCCGTCTCCTGGTCCTGCTC
>DBFWXD010000025.1:0-11709 GCA_048215895.1 Eubacteriales bacterium | reverse complement strand
CGCCATGCCCTTCATGGCGATAAAGCCCATGCCCTTCTCCCGGCACTTGTCCACCAGCTCCCGGTCCTTCTCCCCGGACAGGTAGCTATAGGGGAACTGCAAGGTGGCGTAGAGCCCGGAGTCGATGGCCTCGTGGGCCACGGGGAGACGGTGGTTGGTGATGGAGATGTGGCGGATTTTGCCCTGGGCCTTGGCCTCCAGGGCGGCGTCATAAAGCCCGTCCTCTCCCCCGGGCTTGGGGCAGAAGGGGGGATTGTGGAACTGGTAGACGTCGATGTAGTCGGTGCCCAAATTCCGCAGGCTCTCCTCCAGGTCCTTTTTCATGGCCTCTCCGGTGAGGGCCCCGCTTTTGGAGGCGATGATCACCTTGTCCCGGCGGCCCTGGAAGGCGTAGCCCATTTTCTCCTCACTGTCGGTATAGGCCCTGGCAGTGTCAAAGAAGTTGATCCCTCCGTCCATGGCCTTGTGCAGCAGATAGGCGGCCTCATCCCGGGAGATGCGCTGAATGGGCAGGCAGCCAAAGCCGTTTTTTTCAATCTGAATTCCGGTGCTTCCCAACATGATCTGAGTCATGGGTATCGCTCCCTTCTATGGTATCTTCTGTTCCTATTAAACCCCACATCCGGCTGGTCTGTCAAGGAAAACAGGGGGCCCGGCGGCCTCCTGTGCCGCCGGGCCTTTCCCGGTGATTACATCCCGCTCAGCTGTTCCTGGAGCTTGGCCACAAGCTCGGTGAGCTTGACGGCCCGCTCCCGCTCAGCCTCCACCACGTGGGCGGGGGCCTTGTTCACAAAGCCGGGGTTATTGAGTTTGGTGTTGAGCTTCTGAAGCTCGTCGGTGTTCTTCTTCAGCTCCTTCTCCATCCGGGCCTTCTCCTTTTCCAGGTCCACCAGCTCGGCCAGAGGAATGAAGATCTGGGCGGCGTGGGTGACCACGGTGACCTGTCCGGCGGCGGCAGGGGCCTCAGAGGCGGGGACAATGTTCACCTCGCTGGCGTAGGCCAGCTTCTTGAGGAAGGCCTCGCCCAGGGAGAACACCTCGCCCTCGTCGGTGGCCAGGGTGAGCTGGGCCTTCTTAGAGGGGGGCACGTTCATCTCGCTGCGGCGGGTACGCACGGCGCGGATGGCGTCCATGATGAGCTCCATGGCCTTCTCCTCCTGGGGGAAGTTCAGCGCCTCGCTGGCCACGGGCCAGGACTGGAGCATGAGGAAGCTGCCCTCCTCCACCCCGTCCTCGTGGGGCAGAGCCTGCCAGATCTCCTCGGTGATGAAGGGCATGAAGGGGTGCAGGAGCTTGAGCATGTTGGTGAGCACATAGCACAGAACCTGCTGGGCCCGGACCTTGCTGTCCTCGTCGTCGCCCTGGAGGCGGGTCTTGGTCAGCTCGATATACCAGTCGCAGTAGTCGTCCCAGATGAAGTCGTAGATCTTCTGGGCGGCCACACCCAGCTCATACCGGTCCATGTTGTCGGTGATCTCGGGGATGACCCGGTTGAGCTTGGAGAGAATCCACTTGTCCTCCAGCTCCAGCTTCTGGGGCAGCTCGCACTTGTCGATGGTCAGGTTCATCTTCAGGAAGCGGCTGGCGTTCCAGATCTTGTTGGCAAAGTTGCGCATGGCCTCGCACCGCTCGGTGTAGAAGCGCATGTCGTTGCCCGGGCTGTTGCCGGTGACCAGGTTGAAGCGCAGGGCGTCGGCGCCGTACTTGTCGGCGATCTCCAGGGGGTCGATGCCGTTGCCCAGAGACTTGCTCATCTTCCGGCCCTTGTCGTCCCGGACCAGGCCGTGGATGAACACGGTGTGGAAGGGGGGCTTCTTGGTCTGCTCGCAGGCGGAGAAGATCATGCGGGCCACCCAGAAGAAGATGATGTCATAGCCGGTGACCAGCACGTCGGTGGGATAGAAGTAGTCCAGGTCCTCGGTCTTCTCCGGCCAGCCCAGGGTGGAGAAGGGCCACAGGGCGGAGGAGAACCAGGTGTCCAGCACGTCGGGGTCCCGCTCGATGTTCTTGGAGTGGCAGTGCTCACACTCGGTGGGATCGGTGCGGCTGACGGTCATCTTGCCGCAGTCGGCGCAGTACCACACGGGGATCTGGTGGCCCCACCACAGCTGGCGGGAGATACACCAGTCGTGGACGTTCTCCATCCAGTTGGTGTAGGTCTTGGAGAAGCGGTCGGGGACGAACTTGACCTCGCCGTCGTTGACCACCCGCAGGGCCTCCTTGGCCAGAGGCTCCATCTTCACAAACCACTGGGCGGAGATGATGGGCTCCACGTCGTTGTGGCAGCGGTAGCAGGTGCCCACGTTGTGCTGGTGGGGCTCCACCTTCACCAGGTAGCCCTGCTCCTCCAGGTCGGCCACAATGGCCTTGCGGGCCTCGTACCGGTCCATGCCGGAGTACTTGCCATAGCCCTCTACCACCTTGCCGTTGTCGTCCAGGACACGGATGGTCTCCAGGTTCTGGCGCAGGCCCACCTCAAAGTCGTTGGGGTCGTGGGCGGGGGTCATCTTCACGCAGCCGGTGCCGAACTCCATGTCCACATACTCGTCGGCCACGATGGGCATCTCCCGGCCCACCAGGGGCAGAATGCACTTCTTGCCCACAATGTCCTTGTACCGCTCGTCGTCGGGGTGGACGGCCACGCCGGTGTCGCCCAGCATGGTTTCCGGACGGGTGGTGGCCACGATCACATACCGGCCCTCCTCGCCCTGGATGGGGTAGCGGATGTGCCAGAAGTAGCCGGGCTTGTCCTGATACTCCACCTCGGCATCAGAGAGGGCGGTGACGCAGTGGGGGCACCAGTTGATGATCCGGCTGCCCTTATAGATGAGGCCCTTCTCATACAGGGAGCAGAAGGTCTCCCGCACGGCCTTGGAGCAGCCCTCGTCCATGGTGAACCGGGCCCGGTCCCAGTCGCAGGAGGCGCCCAGCTTCTTCTGCTGCTCCACGATGCGGTTGCCGTACTTGTGCTTCCAGTCCCAGACCCGCTCCAGGAACTTCTCCCGGCCCAGGTCATAGCGGGTGAGGCCCTCCTTGGTGCGCAGCTCCTCCTCCACCTTGATCTGGGTGGCGATGCCCGCGTGGTCGGTGCCGGGCACCCACAGGGCGGCGTAGCCCTGCATGCGCTTAAAGCGGGTGAGGATATCCTGGAGAGTGGAGTCCATGGCGTGGCCCATGTGCAGCTGGCCCGTCACGTTGGGCGGGGGCATGACAATGGTAAAGGGCTTCTTTTTGGGGTCCCGGTGGCCCTTGAAGCAGCCGGACTGCTCCCACTTCTTGTAAATTCTGGCCTCGGCCTCCTGGGGCTCATAGACCTTTGGCAGTTCTGTATTCATCTTCTTCACATCCTATTTGAAATAATAAATTGGAATGGTTTACTGTTTGTTCCGGCCCACCCAGCGGGTCTTCACCTGGCACTTGTCCTCCAGCAGGGCCCGCAGCTCGTCGGGGGTTCCGCCCTCGATCTGGCGCTTGCTGATGACCAGGCCCTTGCCCCGCTGATGGAACAGGTAAAAGGCCAGCTCAGTCTCCAGCAGGGTGTCGCAGTCGGAGTAGGGGTAGCGCACGGACTGGTCCCCCCGGGTGATGTCCACGCCGTAGTCACCAAAGGAAAACTCGTCGGGGACCTTCTGCTTGCCGATTTTCCGCTTGATCCGCCAGGCCGAGTAGTGGGGGAAGAAGCAGAACATGCCCGCCAGCAGCACGGCCAGCAGGAAATAGACCATCGCCTGGGCCATATTCCCGTCGGTGTTGGTCATGATGGTCACGCCCAGCAGGGCGCAGCCCACCGCGGCCGCCAGGAGGATTCCTCTCCGGAAGAGAATCCACTGCTTGCCGCCCGTCTTGGCTCCCACCCGCTGAAGGTCCACCAGATGGGCAAAGTCGTAATCGGTTTTTGCTTTGATGGCAGGTTCCATGGTTTCCATCCTTTCCAGTTTCCGCGTAAAAAAACGCCCCGGGCCGGTTTTCCGGCTCAGGGCGAACAAATATCCGCGGTACCACCTGAATTTCCCCGTAGGGACGCTCACACCCTCTGTAACGGGAGGACCCGTCGTCTCCTACTGCTCCTTCAGAGACACAGCTCCGGGGCCACTTCTTCCCGCTTTCACCGCGGCCTTGCACCATCCGGCCGCTCTCTGTGCGTGAAACACGGGGGTACTTCTCCCCTTCTGCGCATTTGTCGTGGTGGTATTATATCGAGTTTCCCCGTTTCTGTCAAGGCATTGCCCCGGTTTCCGGCCGAAATCGGGGATTTTCCCCGCCAACGGCCGGACGGCCATGGGCGAAAAAAGACCGGCCCCGAACTCCGGCGCCGGTCTTTGTCGTATGGGTTATTTTTCGCAGTGCTTGTGCTCAGAGGCGTTTTTCTTATAGATGATGTTCAGGCCCTTGAGCAGCAGGTCCCGGTCCACCTGGATCTTCCGGCGGCACAGGGGCACCACAAACTGGGCCATGCCTCCCGTGGCCACCACGGTGGTGGAGTAGCCCAGCTCCTCCTCCACCCGGTCCAGCATACCGTCGATCATGGCGGCGGTGCCGTACATGATGCCGCTGCGCATACAGTCAATGGTGTTCTTGCCGATGACCTTTTTGGGCTTGTCCAGGCGAATGCCGGGCAGCTGGGCGGTGCGGGAGGTGAGGGCCTCCAGAGACACCCGAACGCCGGGGATGATGCACCCGCCCAGATAGGCGTTGCCCTTGCCCACCACTTCAATGGTGGTGGCGGTGCCCAGATCCAGCAGGGTCAGGGGGGGCTGGAACTCCGCCAGGGCGGCCACGGCGATGACGATGCGGTCGCTGCCCACCTGGGAGGGGGTGTCCATCTGGATGTTCAGCCCCGTCTTAATGCCCGGGCCCACCACCATGGGCTCCCGGCCGGTGAGCTTCACAATGCCCGTGCGCACGGAGTTGAACACCGGCGGCACCACCGAGGAGATGATGCAGTCGTCCACGTCCTTGGGCTTGACCTCAAAGAGGGAGAGGATGTTTTTGATCTCCACGCCGTACTGGTCGGAGGTCTTGATGTGGTCGGTGGCGATGCGCCCCTCAAAGAGGATCTTGTCGTCCTGAATGCCGCCGATGACGATGTTGGTATTGCCGATATCAATGGCTAAAAGCATAGCTGACACCTGATTTCTTTCTGCAAATTCACGCTCTGCGCAGGGCGGTCTGATTAATCCGCAGCAGCACCTTGCCGATGGCGGTCACCAGAATCACCGCGCCGATGGCCTCGGCCACGCCGGAGGTCCCGATCACGCCCAGGATGGTCCACATCACCGCGTCCATGGCGATGTTCTGGGCGGCGGCGTATTCCGGAGCCAGCAGCAGGGCAATGCTGCCCATCACCATCACCGTGTTGGTGAGGGCTCCGGCGGCCCCCACAATGGGCAGGGCCAAAAGGTCGGGAGCGCGGCGCTTCTTCAGGAAAATCCACAGCCACCCGGACACCACCCCAATGAGAATCCGGCAGCCCAGCACGATCCACAGGGACTTGAGCGCCCCCACCGCCCCGGTGTTGGCCGCGGCAATGACCGGGGAAAAGGCAAAGGACAGCAGCGCCGGGGTCATGGTGTTGTTCCAGATGGAGCAAAGGCCGAATACGCCGCCCAAAATGCCTCCGGCCATGGGCCCCAGCAAAATGGCCCCGATGATGACGGGGATGTGCAGGGTGGTGGCCTTGATGAGAGGCAGGGGGATAAGACCGATGCCCGTGATGTTCAGGAAGAGCTGAATGGCGACCAGCAGCGCCATAATGGCCAGCCAGCGGGTGTCCTTCTTCTGTGTTTGCATATTCAATTTACCTCCTGCTGCCGCTCCCTCGGGGGATGCAGCGCAATTTTTGAGAACGTCCTTCATTCTCTTGCGGGTGGTATTATACAGGTTTCCGCCCGGCAATGCAAGAAAAAATCAACATCGGCCAATATTTTTGCAAGCCTTTACACTTTGTGGGAAACCCGGTATAATCATGGAAGAATGCTACCCTTGTATTTGGAAAGAAGGATGGATCATGCTGAAGGGAAAAACAATCCTGCTGGGGGTCACCGGCGGAATCGCAGCGTATAAGTCCGCCTACCTGGCCTCGGCTCTGGTGAAGCTCCACGCCAACGTGGAGGTGGTGATGACCGAGCACGCCACCCGCTTCATCGCTCCGCTGACCTTTGAGCAGCTCACCGGGCGGCGGTGCATGGTGGACACCTTTGACCGGAATTTCAGCCACCAGGTGGAGCACATCGCCCTGGCCGACCGCACGGACCTGGTCATCATCGCTCCGGCCACCGCCAACGTGTGCGCCAAGCTGGCCCACGGTCTGGCCGACGACATGCTCACCACCACCGTGCTGGCCTGCACCTGCCCCAAGCTGGTGGCCCCGGCCATGAACACCCATATGTTTGAAAACCAGGTAACCCAGGACAACCTGGACATTCTCCGCCGGTACGGCTGGGAGGTCATCGCCCCCGGCTCGGGCCACCTGGCCTGCGGCGCGGTGGGCCCCGGCCGCATGCCCGAGCCCCAGGAGCTGGTGGAGCACATCCTCCGGGCCATCGCCCTGCCCCACGACCTTGCGGGCAAGCGGGTGCTGGTCACCGCCGGTCCCACCCAGGAGTCTCTGGACCCGGTGCGCTACCTCACCAACCACTCCACCGGCAAAATGGGCTACGCCATCGCCAAAATGGCCATGCTCCGGGGGGCTCAGGTCACCCTGATCTCCGGCCCCACCGCCCTTCCAAAGCCTCCCTTTGTGGAGGTGGTGGACATTGTCTCCGCCCAGGACATGTTTGAGGCGGTCACCGCCCGGCAGGAGCAGTCCGACCTCATCTTCAAGGCCGCCGCCGTGGCCGACTACACCCCCGACACCTACTGCGACGACAAAATTAAGAAAAAGGATGGGGACATGTCCATCCCCCTAAAGCGCACCCAGGATATTCTCCAGTATCTGGGCGACCACCGCCGGGCGGGCCAGGTGATCTGCGGCTTCTCCATGGAGACCAGGGACATGCTGGAAAACAGCCGCGCCAAGCTTGCCAAAAAGCACGTGGACATGATCTGCGCCAACAACCTGAAGGTGGCGGGCGCAGGCTTCGGCACCGACACCAACGTCATCACCCTCATCACCCAGGACGACATCACCGAGCTGCCCCTCATGTCCAAGGAGGAGGCCGCCTCCCGGATCATCGACCGGGCCCTGTCCCTCTTATAAGCGTCCCACCCTATAAGCGTCCCATCTGCGCCCTCCGGCTTTGCCGGGGGGCGCTTTTTTCTCCCCCTTGACAAAGGTCCGAATTCGGACTATACTGTGAAACAAGTCCGATTTCGGACATTAGGAGGTTTTTATGGAAGACATGACCTTTTCCCAATTTATCACCGCCTACAACGCCCTCATCAAGGAGGATAACAGCCTGTACCACGCCCTGGCCAAAGGCTTTGGGCTGTCGGACACGGCCTTTTGGATTTTGTACCTTCTGGAGGAGTCGGACCACCCCGTCACCCAGGCGGAGCTGTGCGCGGTTTTGTGTCTCAGCAAGCAGACGGTCAACTCCGCCCTGAAGGGGCTTTCTGACTCCGGCTACATCCGCCTGGAGGCCCCCCGCGGCAAGAACCGGGGCAAGCACCTGACCCTGACCGACCTGGGCGAGCAGCTCATCGCCCGCACCATCTCCCCCGTCTTCCGCATGGAGGAGCAGGCCTATGAGGGCCTCACGGTCCAGGAGCGGCAGGCCCTGCTGGATTTAAACCGCCGGTATCTGGAGCTGCTGCGCCAGGCGGCCCGCCCCCTTTTGGAGCAAACTTGCCAGGAGGATTAAACCCAAATGGAAATCAAGCTTTCAGATCATTTCACTTATAGCAAGCTGCTGCGCTTCACCCTGCCCTCCATCGTCATGATGGTGGTCTCCTCCATTTACAGCGTGGTGGATGGACTGTTCGTCTCCAATCTGGTGGGCGAGCTGGCCCTGTCGGCGGTGAACATCATGTTCCCTGTGTCCATGATTTTGGCCTCCTTCGGCTTTATGCTGGGCACCGGCGGCGGGGCCATTGTGGCCCGGACCATGGGGGAGGGCAAGCAGGAGCTGGCCAACCGCTACTTCTCCATGATCATCTACTGTGTGCTGGGGCTGGGGCTGGTGTTTTCCGTTGGCTCGGTGATCTTCATCGAGCCCATCGCCCACCTGGCCGGAGCCAGCGACCTTCTCATGGAGGACTGCATCGCCTATGGCCGGGTTTTGCTGGGGGGCAGCGTGGTGTTCATGCTCCAGGTCTCCTTCCAGGTGTTTTTTGTGGTGGCCGAGCAGCCGCAAAAGGGCCTATTTTTCTCCCTGTGCTCCGGCCTTACCAACATGGTGCTGGACTATGTGCTCATCGGGCCCCTCCAGATGGGGGTGGCCGGGGCCGCCTGGGCCACGGTGATGGGCTACGCGGTGGGCGGACTGCTCCCCCTGCTCTACTTCTTCCGCCCCACCAAGGGCACCCTCCACCTCACCCGCACCCAGTTCTATGGCCGGGAGCTGAAAAATGCCTGCCTCAACGGCTCCTCGGAGCTGATGAGCAACCTGTCCTCCTCCATCGTCAGCGTGCTGTATAACCTTCAGCTCATGCGCATGATCGGGGAGTCCGGCGTGGCCGCCTACTCGGTGATGATGTATGTGGACTTTGCCTTTGTGGCCGCCTTTCTGGGCTTTTCCATGGGCAGCGGCCCCATCGTCAGCTACCACTACGGAGCCGCCAACCACCCGGAGCTTCAAAACGTGTTCCGCAAAAGCATGGTCATTATTTCCGTCTCCTCCCTGGTCATGGTGACGGCCTCCGAGCTTTTAAGCCGGCCTCTGTCCATGGCCTTTGTGGGGTACAGCCCGGAGCTTTTGGAGATGACGGTCCACGGTTTTAGGCTGTTCGCCCTGAGCTATCTGTTCTGCGGCTTTGGCATCTACGGCTCCGCCTTCTTTACCGCTCTATGCAACGGGGCCATCTCCGCCCTGCTGTCCTTCCTGCGCTCCTTCCTGTTCCGGGGCGGGCTGGTCCTGCTCATGCCCCTGGTGCTGGACCTGGACGGGATCTGGCTGGCCGTGGTGGCCGCCGACGGCCTGGGCGCTCTGGTGGCCATCGCCTTTCTCATCGGCAAACGAAAGAAGTATCACTACCTATGACAAAAAGCACCCGTTCTCACAAAGAACGGGTGCTTTTTTTAACTCTCCATATGCCGGCCCAAAAAGGCGGCGATGGACTGGGCCAGCTTATACTCCACCTCGCCGCCGCCCAGCTGGTCGGGTCCTCCGGCAAAGAGGACGCAGCCCAGCACGTCCCCCTCGGACAAAATGGGGGCCGCAATGCTGATGGCATACTTGTCGCTGTCGGCACACAGGGGGACGGCCGTCTCCCCGGACTTGTACTGGTAGATCTGCCGCCCCTCCATCAGCCGCTCCAGCTGGTGGGAGATGGACTTGTCCATCAGCTCCCGGCGGGGCACTCCCGCCACGGCGATGCAGCTGTCCCGGTCGGTAATGACGGTGAGCTTGCCGGTGGTGCGGTTGAGCGTCTCGCACAGCTGCCCGGCGAAGTCCACCACGCCCCCCATCAGGGAGTACTTTTTAAAAATGACGCCCCCGTCCTTATCGGTGAAAATCTCCAAGGGGTCACCGTCACTGATAACGTTGGCATGGAACACCTTGTCCGGCCGCTTGGCGTCGGACTGGATGACGGTTATCTGCGCGCTATGCTCCATGCCCCCCTTAAAATTTACGGCGTCCTCCCTGGGGGCGGCGTGGAGGATGGCGTCGATGTCCGACTGAAGCTCAATTTCCAGGTGGTCCTCAAAGACCCGGATGTTCCGGATCATCAGCTCCAGGTCGGCTCGCTCCAGGTGCTCCTTTTGGAGGATGTCGGCAAAGACCTCCAGGGCGGTCCGGGCGGAGCGGTTCACCTCAATGATGGTGTTTCGCTTATTGGCCAGCATGTCGATCTGGTGATTGAGGCCCTCGATTTTCTTTTGAAGGTCCGCCTCCAGCTCGTCATAGGTCTCCGCCAGCAGCGCCTCCTGCTCCGGGTGCTTCATCAGATCCCGGATGCGCTGGCGCTTGGTCACCTTCAGCTCCTCTTGGAGGTCGGCTAACACCTCCGCCAGGCGGTCGGCGCTCACCTCCGTCTCCTCCACGTCCTCCTGCTCGTGGGACAGGTCCTCGTTGAGGCGCTCCAGCAGCTCCCGGGAGTGTTCCATCACCAGGCGGACGTAGCTTTTCAGCAGCTCGTCCAGCTTGTCCGTGCGGATGTGGTGGGAGGAGCACCCCGCCCGCCCCCGGCGGTGGTAGGTGCCGCAGAGATAAGCTGGGCGCAGCTCCCGGCGGCTCATGGCGAACATGGGGGCTCCGCAGTCCCCGCACTGGAGAAAGCCGGAGTACACGTTGTCGTACTTCTTGACCCCCCGGTAGTTGGAGGTGGAGCGCTTTTCCCTTAACGCACGGGTGGTAGCGAAGGTGCGGTAGTCGATGATGGCCTGGTGGTGGTTCTCAATGACGATCTGCTCGCCCTCCTCCTGGCGCACATCCTTGCCGTTAATCTTCTTCCGGGTGTACTTGCCCTGGCGGAGGGTGCCGATGTAGAAGTCGTTGTCCAAAATCCCCTGGACGGTGACGATGGCCCACACGTTCTTCACCGGGCGCTTATACTCCTCCCCCGCCGCCTCCTTCCGGTCCCGCTCCGCCATGCGGGGGGTGGGAATGCCCTGGTCGGTGAGGTAGTTGGCGATCTTCTTGTAGCCCCACCCCTCCTCGTTGTAGAGGCGGAAGATGGTGCGGACAATGTCCGCCTCGGTGGGGACAATTTCAAACTCCTGGCGCTTGTTGATGAGGTAGCCGTAGGGGGCGGCGCAGATCCACTTGCCGTCCGCCTGGCGGCGCTTGATGACGTTTTTCACCTTCTTGCTGGTGTCGGTCACCGGCATCTCGTTGATAAGGAACTGGAACTGGATTTTCAGCCACTCGTCGTCGTTGGGAAAGTCGATGTTGTCCCCGATGGAGATGATCCGCACCCCCGCGTCCCTTAAATCCTCCAGCTCCACCAGGCCGCGGCTATTTCGCCGGGAGAACCGGGAGAAGTCCTTGACGATGAGGATGTCATATTGGTGGCTCATAAGCCCCCGGCGCATGGCCTGGTAGCCCTCCCGCTGCTCAAAGGTGTAGCCCGAGCGGTCCCGGTCCTCGTAGAAGGTGAGGGTGCTGCCGGGGAATTTGTGCTTGACGAAGTCCTGGATGATGGCCTTCTGGTTTTCAATGGACACGTTGTCCCGGTCCAGCTCGTCATCCACGGAGATGCGGCAGTAGCCCGCAATAGCAAAGGTTTCGGTCATTGGGTACCCCCATAGCAATGTAGGTTTGATTCTTTCTCTATATTGTAGATAACATTGTACCGGTTTAAACCAAAAAGAACAACCGGAAAGAAATGGCGCAGGAGGCAGCGTTTGGGCCTCCCCTGTTGTTCCATAACCTTGACAAGCCCCGCCGATTCCGTTACATTGAGTTTAGATCACATCCGGAGGTCTTTTTATGGAAAGCATGGTCTTTTTCCTGGCGATTCTCGCCGTGGTGTTCTTTGTCCTCTCCCTGCGGAAGATGGGCCTGCGCCCCGGCAAGCCCATCTGGATTATTGTCCTGTTTGCCCTTCCCGTTGCTGTGCGCTTCGCCCCCCTCCTGGTGGGACTGGAGTGGCGGGCGACCATTCGTT
>DBFWXD010000249.1:0-3086 GCA_048215895.1 Eubacteriales bacterium | reverse complement strand
AAAATACAAAGGAAAATTTAAAATTTATACAAGGAAAAACAAACGGCTGGTCGGTACAATCAGGAAGAACGATAAACAGATTAGAATCGGAAAGGAGCATTTTTATGGATCGAAACAAGTTCATTGCACAAAATATGGAACATATGATTGCCGATCTGGGGCAGCTGGTGAGCATTCCATCCGTTCTGGATTCCGATAGCGCCTCTCCCGGCCAGCCCTTTGGACGGGATGTTGCTCTGGCCCTGGAGCGGTTTCTGGCACTGGCTGCCCAGATGGGGATGGAGGCAGTCAACTACGATGGTTTCGCCGGTGAGGTAACCCTGGGCCACGGAGCCTATATGGTAGGGATTCTCTGCCACATCGATGTGGTAGCCGCAGGCCAGGGATGGGACACCCCGCCATTTCATCTGATCCAAAAAGACGGCTGTCTCTATGGGCGCGGGTCTTCCGATGACAAGGGCCCTCTCATCAGCAGCCTCTATGCCATGAACTATATCCAAAGCAACCACCTGCTGCCTGACAACTGTTCCATCCGCCTGATTGTAGGTGCGGACGAAGAAGAAGAGCTGCGGTGTATCGACTACTACGTCAAGCATGCCGCCCGCTTGCCGGATGTCTCTTTCGTGCCGGACGGCTATTTCCCTCTGGTCAATTGCGAAAAGGGTCTCATCGACTTTGACCTTCGCTTCCCGCTGCGTGAGCTCCAGGGGGCGCAGGCGAACATCACCGCTTTATCCGGCGGCACCGGACGCAACCTCACCCCAGATCATGCCCACTGCCATCTGGATGTCGCCCCCGAAATGCGCCCGCAAGTATTTCAGCGTTTAAGCGGTATCCCGCAGCTCTCCGTCCAGCCCACGGAAGCCGGATTTGCCGTGGAGACCCACGGCGTGGCCGTTCACGCCATGCAGCCGGAAAAGGGGCGCAGCGCGATCAATGAACTGCTGCACGGGCTGAAGCAGTCGGGCATTTCCTTTGCCCAGCAGGCCCTGTTGGATGCCTATGAGCAGACCATTGGGACCGACCTGAACGGACAGCGGTTGGGCTGCGACTTTCAGGATGAGCGCTCGGGAATCCTGACCCTGAACGTCGGAACGATCCAACTGGACGGAAACACCGCCCTTCTCAAAGTCAACACCCGGTATCCCGCCTCCTTCTCCTATGAGCAGATCCGCAGCACCCTGATTGCCGGATTGGAACAGGCCGGATTTGTCTATGAGGAGTGCCTGTCCCTGCCCCCGCTGGACATCCCCCGGGACGCCCCGCTGGTGCAGAAGCTTATGGAGAGCTACCGCGAGATAACCGGTGACTGGGACCATGACGCCTTCTCCATTGGCGGCGCCACCTATGCCCGCTCCATTCCCAACGCAGTATCCTTTGGTCCGCTCTTTCCCGATGAAACCGAACTGGCACATGAGGCCAATGAGTGTCTGTCCATTCAGAGCTTTGCCCGTATGACAGAAATCTATATTTCTGCCCTGGAAAAATTGCTGAGCTGACGGGGGCGAACCATTCATGAACACCCTCTGGCTGCAAAATCCCCCTGTTCAGCATTTCGCCATACTGTTGGGGGCGGGTATCTATGCAGCAGGTCTCAATTTGTTTGTGCTTCCCCTTCATTTGTATAGCGGCGGAGCGGTAGGACTGGCCCAGCTCATGGAGCTGGCCGTGCACGCGTTGCTCCCCCTTTCCTCCGGGCAGCTCAATCTATACGGCATCCTCTATTTTCTGATTAACCTCCCGCCTTTAATTCTGGCCTGGCAGCATCTGGGCCGCATGTTTCTGCTGAAAACCATAGAAGGAATTGCTGCCATCAGTTTCTTTATGGCTGTCATCCCGGTCTCCTCCACTCCTGTTCTGGGGGAGACCATCGCTTGTGTACTGATCGGCGGGTGTATTGCAGGCTGTGGAATCGGTATTCTGCTGACCGCCGGCGGCTCGGGCGGCGGGCTGGACATCATCGGTGTCCTGGCGGCCCGAACCTTTCCTCAATTCAGTGTGGGAAAACTCACCATTTGCTTTAATGCAATCTTGTTTGTGGTCTATCTGCTCTTGTTCGACCCCGCTACGGCGCTCTATTCCCTGCTCTTCATGATCTTTTACTCCATGCTTTTGGACCGCACCCATTATCAAAATATTAACGTTCGGCTGATGATTTTCACGAAAAAGGATGGTCTGGACTGGAATATCATGAAAAAAACCGCCCGAGGGGTGACCGAGTGGACTGGCTTGGGCGCCTATACGGGCGAGAGCACCCATATCCTGATCACCATTATCAGCAAATATGAGATCAATACCTTTTTGGAAATCATACACTCCATTGACCCATCTGCATTTGTCATCCAGGACGACGGAGTCACGGTCTTTGGAAATTTTGAAAAGCGGCTTTGATCCCAGGCCACAGACCCCTCATAAAAATGTCCCAGGCGCTCCTTCCACACAGTTGTCTGCCGCTCTCTTGGTAAGGCCCCCTCTCCCGCCGGATGAACGTCAAAAATACGAGGCTCTGTACCCCAGAAACAGGGTACAGAGCCTCGTATTTCGTATCATAGGAATTTCTCTAACCTGGCCAGGTTATGCTTCCATGTTCTTCACAAACTGCATGAGCATCACGGACACCTGGGCCCGGGTCGCGGTGGTCTGGGGGGCCAAGGTGCCGCCGCCCATACCGGAGAGGATGCCCTTGTCCACAGCCCAGCTCAGGGCCTGCACCGCCCAGTCACTGACGCTGGAGACATCCACATAGCCCTTCAGGTCCCCGCTGGTGCTGGGGCTTCCCGCGGCCCGCCAAAGCATGGTGGCCAGCTGCTCCCGGGTGATGGAACCGTTGGGGGTACTGCCGTCCGAGACACCGTTGATCATAGCCCACTTCTGTCCAGGGGCGTACCAGGGATTGCCGCCGCTGGTGTTGGCCCCATTGTAGGCGGCCAGAACCGTCCAGATCATGGCCCGGCTCATGGGAATGTCGGGCGAGAAGGTGCCCGCGGCGGTGCCGGACATCAGGCCTCGCTGGGACACATACCGGACTGCGGATGCATACCAGGCGTCGGCGGGCACATCGTCAAAGGTCTGGGGAACGGACGGAT
>DBFWXD010000248.1:0-13253 GCA_048215895.1 Eubacteriales bacterium | reverse complement strand
GTGTATGGATATGGAGCTGTTGGACCAGCACTTTTCCGCTCTGTCCCGTGGGGAAGAAATTGTGGTTCCCAAATTTGAATTTGCCCGCCAGATGCGAAACGACTCCCTGGGCATGCCCATTAAGCTGGAAAAAAACGAGATTGTCATTTTCGAGGGCATCCACGCTCTGAATGACGACATCGCCGGCCGCCATCCGGAGGCCACCAAGCTCTATATTTCCGCCCGCTCCAACGTAAACGAGGGCGCCGTGCTCCGCTTTAAGGGCACCTGGATGCGCCTGACCCGCCGGGCCGTGCGGGACTATAACTTCCGGGGCACCGGGGTTGCCGAGACGCTGGACATGTGGGCCAACGTCCGCCGGGGGGAGAAGCTCTATATCTCTCCCTTTAAAAACCGGGCGGACATTATCTTCGACTCCTCGCTGCCCTATGAGGTCTCGGTGATGAAGCACTACGCCCTTCCCATTCTCCGCAGCGTCCCCAAGGACAACGAGCGCCACGACGAGATGCTTCAGCTGGTGGACTCCTTCCAGTACTTCGAGGCCATCGATCCCGCGCTGGTGGCCAAGGACTCTCTGCTGCGGGAGTTTATCGGCGGCGGAAGCTACAAATATCACTGAACGATGTCTGCGTTTCTATGATTCCAAACTATTTGGAGTGATCTCTTTGACCTATCAACCTACCTACAACTCCCGTGACGAGCGCTACAAAAGCCCGTACGGGGCCGTATCGTCCGGTACGGCGGTACGGTTTTCCCTCCGCCCGCCCCGGGCTGAGGGCTTTTCCCACGCCACCATGACCGCCCGGTTTGAAAGCTGGGACAACAAAACCGTGACCCTTCCCATGCCCTGGCAGGGCTTTGAACTGAGCCAGGACATCTTCACCACCCAGCTGGACACCCAGGGCTATGTGGGCCTGGTGTGGTACTCCTTTAAGCTGGAGCGGCTGGACGGGCGCAAGCAGGAGCTGGGCCCCTATCAGCTCACCGTGTACGACGGCTCCCAGTCCGTGCCCACCTGGTTTGGAGAGGGCGTCACCTATCAGATCTTCCCTGACCGCTTCTGCCGCAGCCGCATTCCCGACCCCACCGGTCTGGTGGGGGGCCGCACTGTCCACCAGAGCTGGGAGGAGTTCCCCGAATACCGCCCCGACCACAAGGGCGAGGTGCGCAACCGGGACTTCTTCGGCGGCGACTTCAAGGGTGTGATGGAAAAGCTGGACTATCTGAAGAGCCTGGGTGTGGAGACGTTGTACTTCAACCCCATCTTTGAAGCGGCGGAAAACCACCGCTACGGCACCGCGGATTATAGCCGGGTGGACCCCATGCTGGGCACCAACGAGGACTTCTCCCACCTGTGCCAGGAGGCCCACAAGCGGGGCATGCGGGTCATTCTGGACGGAGTGTTCAACCACACGGGCTTTGTGAGCCGCTACTTTAACGGCGACGGCTTTTATCCCGATGTGGGCGCCAGCCAGAGCTGGGACTCCCCCTACCGCCCCTGGTTTAACTTCATCCAGTGGCCCAAGAAGTATGAGAGCTGGTGGGGCATCTACTCCCTACCCGCCGTGAATGAGAGTAACCCCGACTACCGCAATTTCATCTTTGCCGGAACGGACAGCGTGGTGCGCCGGTGGCTGCGGGCCGGAGCGGACGGCTGGCGGCTGGACGTGGCCGACGAGCTGCCG
Organism: Eubacteriales bacterium; assembly: GCA_048215895.1. Taxonomy (GTDB): domain Bacteria; phylum Bacillota; class Clostridia; order Oscillospirales; family Oscillospiraceae; genus Lawsonibacter. The sequence goes on along the minus strand of DBFWXD010000248.1, from coordinate 11,568 downwards.
GACGACTTTGTCCACGGCATCCACCAGGCCGCCCGGGAGGAAAAGCCCGATTCCATTGTCATCGGCGAGGTGTGGGAGGACGGCTCCACCAAAATTGCCTACGGCGTGCGCCGCAAGCACATTTTGGGCGGCCACTGCGACGGCCTGATGAACTACCCCCTGCGCAGCGCCATTCTGGCTTTCTTCACCGGCGGGGGAGGGGAGCACTTTGTGGAGGACATGGAGACCATCCGGGAGAATTATCCTCCCTTCGCCTTCTACTCCGCCATGAACTCCCTGGACACCCACGACACCCCCCGTTTCCTCACCCTCATGGGGGCCGGGGGCGAGTACCGGGACCAGTCCAAGGAGTGGCGGGCCAACTTCCATCTCTCTCCCAAGCAGCGCCGCCGGGGCAAGGATCTGCTGCGGGCGGCCAGCCTGCTGCTGTTCTGCTTCCCCGGCTCGCCCACCATCTACTACGGGGACGAGGCGGGCATGGAGGGCTTTGAGGATCCCTTCAACCGCCAGACCTACCCCTGGGGCCACGAGGACCGGGAGCTGCTGGACTGGTACCGCGCTCTGGGCCAGGTGCGAAAGAAATACCAGGCCCTGCGCCGGGGCTCCATCCGCTATGTCTACGGGAAGGGCCCCCTGCTGGCCTTTGTGCGTCGGGAGGGAAAACAGCGCCTGCTGTGCGCCTTCAACGCCAGTGAAAACCCCCAGGCCATGTTCCTGGAGGGGGAGGGAACGCCCGAAGCCGTGCTGGGCCGGGCCAATGTGGAGATGGAGGACAACGGCTTCTCCATCACGGTTCCTCCCCAGTCGGGCGTGCTGATGGAATTGAAATAAGCCCCCAATCCCTTGTGGGACAAGGGCCGCAACCATAGATTGACAAGCTGTAAGGGACGGATGGTAGCCACTTTCCGTCCCTTTCCCTTATACTGGAAGCACCAAACACGAAGGAGGTGGGCCGGATGACTCTGGGCCAGCGTATCCAGGAATTACGAAAGCAGAATAACCTCTCTCAGGAGGCCCTGGGGGAGAAGCTGGGAGTCTCCCGCCAAGCCATCTCCCGCTGGGAGATGGACGGGGCCGTCCCGGAAATTGACAAGCTCATCGCCATGGGCAAGCTCTTTGGGGTATCCCTCAACGACCTGCTCCAGGTGGAGACCGGTGACGCCGGTCCGGAGCCCAAGATCGTGCTGGCCCTGCCCCGCCTGTGGCGGGTGGGGGTGGTCGTGCTGGCCCTGCTAACCCTCCTCTCCCTGGGCGGAATGGCCTATCTGGGCTGGCGGGTCAACGAGTTGGAGCGGCAGCTGGCGGCGGAGCAGAACGCCCTGGACCCGGAGCAGGGCCTGGTGGCCGACTTTGATGTAGATGCCAGTGTGTGGGGAGATCAGACCCACATCGACTACACCTTCTACCTCACCGTGGCCCGGCAGGTGGAGGGGATGGAGGTCTCTCTTCAGCTGCTGGATGGGGATGGCAAGGTCCACACCCTGCCTCTGGAGGTGTCGGAGGGGACCATTTACACCGGATACACCTATCTTTCCTTCCCATCCGGGCGCACTCTGACCATCAGCGCGGTGTTTCAAGATGCCCAGGGCTCTGTCTATACCCAGCCGCTGGAGGAAATCACCGTCAGCTCCGAATCCACCTTGTGGAGCACCGTCCTATGGGATAGCCTGACACCCTCCTGATCCCAGACAAAACGCCAGACCATTCATATTTTTTCTTCACACACAAAGACAGGAGGTGTCCCAGATGACCCTGGGCCAGCGGATTCAAGAATTACGAAAGCAGAATAACCTCTCTCAGGAGGCCCTGGGGGAAAAGCTGGGCGTCTCCCGTCAGGCCATTTCCCGCTGGGAGATGGACGGAGCCGTCCCGGAAATTGACAAGCTCATCGCTATGGGCAAGCTCTTTGGGGTGTCCCTCAACGACCTGCTCCAGGTGGAGACCGGTGACGCCGGACCGGAGCCCAAGATTGTCCTGGCCCTGCCCCGCCTGTGGCGGGTGGGGGTGGTCGTGCTGGCCCTGTTGACCTGCCTGTCCCTGGGCACTACCACCTATCTGGGCTGGCGGCTTGCCGGGGTGGAGCAGAGGCTTGATACGCTCAAGATCGGGCCGACAGGGCTGGACCCCAACGTCCGCCTGGTCGGGGATTTTGGTTGGGATATTCCGGGCCCCTATCAGCTGGACGTTTACCTCTCCCCCTTCCAACTGGTGGACGATTTGGAGGTTACCTTTCACTGCACCCGCACCTCCGACAGCTTTACCAAGACCTTTCCCGCCGCCAGAACGGAAACCGGACTTTTTACCGCCTCCCTCTATGTCCAGGATATAGCTCCTGACTATACCATCTCTGCCGTCATTTCGGACGGAAGGCGAGAATTTGTCCAGAGTCTGGTACATATTGGAGATGCTTCCGGATATAATTTTTCTTATGAAGTTCTCTGGACTGACCAGTTACCCTGACCCCACAAAAGAAAGGGCCGCAGCGCGTTACTTCGCTGCGGCCCTTTTGGCTTTTATGTTATACCTCAATAACCTGCCCGGAGGCCAGGTACTGAAGCTGGTCGCCCATACGCTGCTTCAGATAGCGGAAGGGCTCCTGTCCCGTGCAGTGGCAGGTGTAGTAGGTGGTCTTGTGCTCCCGGAGCACCTGGGCCGCCTGGTCCAGGACGGGATTGCCCTGGGGCGTGACCTCCTGCTTCATAAAGTGGAACCCCCCGATGAGCACGTCGGGCTCCAGCCAGTCCATGATGTTCAAAATCCCCTTGTGGGAACAGCCGCTGATGAGCACCTTTTTCCCGTTCTCCCGGATCATCAGGTACTGCTCGTGAAGAAATTGGTCCGGCTTCTGCACTCCGTCCCGCTCCTCTGTCAGCCCAGCGCTGTCCAGAGGGTATTTTTTCGCCTGATGATTACAGGAATACAGGGATAACTGGTCATCCAGCTCCAGAACATCCTCCACAAACCGCAGCCGCCCGCTCTCCCGGAGCTTGGGGTCGATGCCGATGTACTTGCCCACCGCGTCATACCGCTTGCCAAAGGCGTGGGCACTGAGGTAGATGGGGGCGTGGTCGTTTTCCTCCAGAAAGCGGGCCAGGCCGCCTCCGTGGTCGTAGTGGTCGTGGGAGAGAACGGCCAGCTCCACCTGGGACAAATCCACACCCAGCAGCTTTGTGTTGTCCGCAAAGGCCTCGGAGGCTCCGGTATCAAAGAGGATCTTGTGCCGGTCGGTCTCGATGTAGAGACTCAGGCCGTGCTCTGCGGCAAATTGGGGTTGACAGGGGACATTTTCCATCAGCGCATAAATCTTCATGAAGCTTGCCTCCTCCGTTTTAGTGCTTCAGCCGCTCCAGGCGGTTCATGAGCGCCTGAGCGGCCACGCCGGTGAAAAGCCCGGCGATGATTCCCGCCAAAATGAGATAGGGGAGATAGGCCAGCACGGTCCAGGTCTTCATCACCGCCGCCGCGGCCAGCAGCTGCCCCAGATTGTGGAACACTCCGGCCACCGGGCTGCACAGCCAGATCTGTCTGCGGTCCAACAGCTTACGCAGGAGCAGCAGCACGCACCAGCTCAAAATTCCTCCGGCGGCGGAGTAAATGAGGGTCATCATCTGCCCGGAAAACACCGCCCCCAGAAAGATCCGCCCTGCTAAGATCATCAGGGCATCTCCGGGCCCCAGAGTAAACATGGCGTACACGGTGACAATGTTGGCAAGGCCCAGCTTAATGCCCGGCACCACCGTGACCACCGGCAGCTGGGCCTCCACCATAAAAATGGTCAGGGCGATGGCCGTGAGCAGGGCCAGGCGGGTAATGCGCCCCGCCCCTTTAACCGGCTGCGGCGTCAAATTCGCTCCCTCCCCCTACAATCTCAATCATCAGCTTGTGGGGCAGGCACACCACCGGGACGGTACCGTCGGAAATAAAGCCCTGGTTGACGCACACCTGGTCGGGGCAGTCCGCCTCGCTGACCCGGATGCGGCCGGGCTCCACCAAAATGGTGTTGGAGCCCTCCTCGTCTTCCACCACAAAGGAGTAGCTCTCCTCCACCTCGTCCAGGGGGATCTCACGGATCAGCTCCCCATCCCGGGTGATACGGGCCACGGGGGAAGAGACCTTCTTTTGCTGAAGCAAAAGAAAGCCAGCCGAGAGAACTGCCGCCGCCAGCAGAAGAATCAAAATGATCTTGGCGTTTCTGCTCATTTCAGCACCTGTACCTCCCGGTCTTCATACCCCTGGGCCAGGGAGAACTTCGCCTCCATGCCGGGAGTTACGTATATCGTCCCGTCGTCGGTGACAAAGAGGAGCTCCACTTCCAGCTCCGGGTGGTCCCGCCAGAACTGGGTGCCCTCCTCCAGGCCCATGACAAACAGGGCCGTGGACAGCCCGTCGCACACCAGGCCCGAGGGGCCCACCACCGTCACAGAGCTCAGGCCGCTGCGGGCGGGGGCGGCGGTATCCGGGTCCAGGATATGCCAATAGGTCTCTCCGTCCTGCTCAAAAAACCGCTGGTAGCCTCCGGAGGTACCCACCGCCAGATCGGTGAGCTCAATGACCCCCAGATAGCCCTCTCCCGCCGGGTCCTGGACGGCGATGCGCCAGGGGGAGCCGTCAGGCTTGCTGCCCATCACCCGGATGGTGCTCTGGCCCAGATCCAGCAGGGCAGAGGTGATCCCCGCCTGCTCCAGCTGCTGGGCCAGCCGGTCACCGGCATAGCCTTTGGTCACCGCGCCCAGATCCACCGCCATGCCCTGGGGAATCCGGGCTGTGCCTTCCTCCGCGTTTACTTCCAGCTTGGTATAGTCAATCCCGGCGGCCAGCTGCGCCAGCTCCGCCTGGTCCGGCACCCGGTAGGAGCCGGTGGTAAAGCCCCAGGCCCGCACCGCCGGATAGGCCGTGATGTCCAGCGCCCCCTGGGTGGTTTCACACAGCTCCAGGGCCTTGGTCAAAAGCTCCGCCGTCTCAGGGGAGAGGGAGGCCTGTCCCTGCTCATTGAGCGCATACAGCTCGCTTTCTTCCTTCGTGGTTGAGAGCTTGTCCTCCAGGGAATAGATCTCTTCCACCAGTTCCTCCTGCACACCCTTCAGCGCCGCCTCCGAGTCATCCCCGTAGAAGGTGAGATTCATCACGGTGTCCATGGCAAAGATACTGGTCTCCATTTTGGTTTCCTTCTGGGAACAGCCTGTGCACACAGGCAGTACAAGGGCAGCCAATACTGCCAGTGCAATCCATGTTCTGCCCCAGCGCAGCCCTTTGGTCATCTCAGAGTACCTCCCGGTACATGGCCGCCGCGTCCGCCTTGCCCACGTTGTCGGCCACCACCAGCACCTCCACCTTCACGGTGTTGGTGCCGAACTTCAGCTCCAGCTGATCGCCCACCTTCACGTCATAGCTGGCCTTCACGGGCCGGCCGTTGGCGGTGACCCGGGCGTTATCGCAGGCCTCGTTGGCCACGGTGCGCCGCTTGATGAGGCGGGAAACTTTCAGCCATTTATCCAATCGCACAAATATCGCTCCTATCCTAAAACGTAAGCGGAGGACGCTGTGACTCAGCGTCCTCCGCTCTTTCTTGGAGATTACTTGGACACAGCGTCCTTCAGGGCCTTGCCGGCCTTGAACACAGGAGCCTTGGAGGCGGGAATGGGAATGGCCTCCTTGGTCTGGGGATTGCGGCCCATGCGCTCGGCGCGCTTCTTCACCTCAAAGGAGCCAAAGCCCACCAGCTGAACCTTCTCCTCCTGCTGAAGAGCCTCGGTAATGGCCTCAAACGTGGCGGTAATCGCAGCCTCGGCGTCCTTCTTGGACAGCTCGGCCTTCTCGGCCACGGCAGCAATCAGTTCGGTTTTATTCATGTCGTTTTCCTCCTGTACATCTTGGCAGTCTTTCCCGGCTGCCGCTGATCTATACTTAAAGCCCTGCAATCAGGTGGCTTTTAAGTTGTCCGCTGAATCTTGTCCGCGCTCCTGACTCTTTGCCTGGGCCCAGAGCCGCTCCAGCTGGGGCACATCCAGCTCGGTCAGAGGCACATTTGCCGCCTGCTCCACCCAGCGAAAGCGCCGGATGAACTTTTCGCAGGTCTTCTGGAGGGCGGTCTCGCCGTCCACACCGGCAAACCGGCCTACCTTTACCGCGGCAAACAGCACATCGCCCAGCTCTTCCTCCACATTGGAGTGCTCCATCACCGCCTGGCGAAGCTCGCCCACCTCTTCGGACAGCTTGTCCAGGGCAGGGGAGATCTCCTCCCAGTCAAAGCCCGCCTTCCGGGCCTTTCCCTGGATCTTCTCCGCACGGATGAGGGCTGGCATGGCCCGGGCCACGGAGTCCATGGCATCCGCCGTGGTGCGCTGGCCCTTTTCCCGGCGCTTCTGTGCGTCCCAGGTGGACAGAGCCCCCTGGGCGTCTTCGGCCTCCACGGCTCCAAACACATGGGGATGGCGGTACACCAGCTTGCGGCACACTCCGTCCACCACATCGTCAAAGGTGAACTGTCCCTCTTCCTGGGCCATACGGGCGTGGAACACCACCTGGAGCAGCACGTCCCCCAGTTCCTCCTTCAGGTTCTCCATGTCGCCCTGGTCGATGGCGTCGGCGGCCTCATAGGCCTCCTCCAGCATGTTCTGACGAATGGACTGGTGGGTTTGTTCCCGGTCCCAGGGACAGCCCTCGGGAGCGCGCAGGGTTTTCATAATTTCCAGCAAATCATCCATATGATACTGGGCGTTATATTGAGAATTTACCACAGTTCCTCTTCCTTATCAAGCTATTTTTCTATTTTCCATGGGAAACTGGGGGAAATGACCTCACTTCCCCCAGTTTTCTCCTTTTCATGGAAATTTATGTCAAATTCTCAGCAGCTTGGCAATTTTGTCCCCTTTGGGCATCAGGGCCAGGTCTTCCCGGGAGACTGCCCGCAGCGCTACCACCAGCACCACATAGATGATCATGGCCACGCCGATGGCGCCCATGGTGGCCACCGCATTGCCCATCCAGGAGATGACCCGCTCAGTCTCGCCCTCGGGCACATGGGACAGTACCCGGAACAGCAGTCCGTACACCGCCCAGGCCGCCGCACCCATCATGGCCGAGGCGATGAAGGGTTTTAGGAAAATGGGGCCGAATTTGGGCCGGTGGGGAATCACCCGGGCGATGATCACCAGGTCCAGGATCAGACACAGGGCAAAGCACAGTACGCTGCCCGTGGGCGCTCCGTAGATACCGATCTGGGCCGTGCCCACCAGGATATAGTTGGTCACAATCTTCACCACGCCGCCCAGCACCATCACGATGACAGGCAGAATGACAAAGCCGTAGGCCTGGAGCACCGAGTTGCACACCAGGGTCACGCAGGAGAAGATGGCCGTCAGGCCCAGGGTGGACAGCAGAGAGCCGGCCAGCTCCGCGTTGAGGCTGGCAAACAGCAGCCGGACAATGGGCGTGCCCAGCACAAACAGGCCGATTCCCATGGGGAAGGAGAGCAGGGCGGTAATGCGCAGGGCAGAGCCGGAAATCCGGGCCGCCCCCTTCCGGTCTCTGCGGGCCAGGCCGCCGGAGACTGCGGGAATGACCGATGCGGTGATGGCGGCCATCAGGGAGGTGGGCAGGTTATAGATGTTGATGGCGCCGGAGTAGTTGCCATAGAGGGTACGGCTCAGGTCCTGAAGCACCTCGTCCAGGGCCAGGGCGGCCGTCTGGACGGCAGTGGGATGCTGAGCCGCGGCGGCCGTCTTCAGCTGCTCGGTCAAGGCGCTCATGCTCACCTGTGCCCCCGCTCCCATGGCCTGCTTCCAGGCCTCAATGGCGTCCTGCAGGGGGGTGAAATCCGCCACGCCTGCATACAGGGTCCAGCTGCTGGGATCCTCCAGCAGCACCTTCTGCACCTGGCCCTGGACCAGAGAGGAGTCGATGACGGTCACAATGCCCACCATGGAGGAGCTGAGGGTGATGGGAATGGCAATTTGCAGCAGCTCTTTCAGAATGCGGCTGGCCGTATCCGTTTCCTCCCCGGACAGCCGGGGCTCCTCCAGGTTCCTTCTCACATGGTTCAGGGCCATATACACCACCGCCACCACGGTGCCCACCGTCACGCCGGTAATGGCGCCGGCGGCGGCAGCGCTCTGTCCCGCTCCGCTCTTGATGAGCCAATAGGCCAGGCCCAGGCCCACCACCAGCTTGCACAGGGCCTCGATAATCTGGGAGATGGCGGTGGGCGCCATGTCCCCATGGCCCTGGGCATAGCCCCGGAAGGCGGCCAGACAGCCCACACACACCACCGCCGGAGCCAGCGCCCGGATGCCGATGGCGGCCTTGTCGTCGTTCATCATGCTCGCCAGGGCATCCGCCTGGAAGAACATGATGAGGAAGGAGATGCCTCCCAGGGTTAAAAACACCGTCAAAGACAGGCGGAAGATCTTGCGCACCTGGCTGCGGCGGCCCAGGGCGTTGGCCTCGCTTACCATCTTGGACACCGCCACGGGCAGGCCCGCGGTGGAGATGGTGAGCAGCACGGTATAGATATTATAGGCGTTGGTAAAGTCCGCAGTACCCTGCTCGCCGATGATGTTGGTCAGCGGAATCTTATAAAACATACCGATGACCTTAACCACCAGAATACCCACAGCCAGAATGGCCGCGCCGCCAAAGAAGGTGCTCTGTTTTTGCCCGCTCAGCCGGCGGGGCGGAGAATTACGCTGGGCCATAGGAAGCCTCCTACATCAACCAAAAATAAGGGGCAGGGCATAGTGTTCCACCTCGGACCGGATCTTCTCCAGGTCCAACGTGAGAAACTCTCCCTTTTCATATATGATCTTGCCCCGGGCCATATTCATGGACACGTCGCTGCCCCGGGCGGCAAACACCAGATTTTCCTCCACATCGTGGCAGGGAACCAGGTTGGGGCGGTTGAAGTCCACCAGGATGAGATCGGCCACCTTGCCCGGCGCCACAACGCCGGTGGTGCGGCCCAGAGCCCGGGCGGCATTCACCGTGGCCATCTCCAGGGCCTGGTGGGCGGTGACCACTATGGGGTCGCGGCTGACGCCCTTATGGAGCATGGCGGCCAGCTTGATCTCCTCAAAGAGGTCGGCGTTGTTGTTGGAGGACACCCCGTCGGTGCCCAGGGCCACATTGACCCCAACCTCCAGCATCTTAGGCACCCGGGCCACGCCGGAGCCCAGCTTCAGGTTGGATACGGGGTTGTGGACGGCGGTGACGTGCTTGCGGGCCATGAGGTCCATGTCCTCGTCGCTCACCCATACGCAGTGGGCGGCGGTGCCGCCCCGCTCCCACACGCCGTACTGGTCCAGAATGGCCAGGGGGGTCTTTCCGTGGCGCTGCAGGCTCTGCTCGTGCTCCAGCTTGGTCTCGGAGATGTGTACGTGCATGCCCAGCTTGTTCTTCTGGGCAAAGTCCGCGGTCCACTGCCACAGGGGGGCGCTGGAGGTGTACTCGGCGTGGATGGAGGCGTCCACCAGAATCTGGCCGTCTCCCGCGCCGTGCCACTGCTGCATAAGCTCCTCCTGGTTGCGGCAGTCGGAGCACTTGTCGGGGGAGAAGTCCTTGGGGTCCCCGAAATAGAGCCCGCCGCAGGAGAGGTTGGCGCTGATGCCGGCGTCCATCACCTGCTGGGCGATGGTGCCGGTCTTCATATACATATCCACAATGCAGGTGGTGCCTGTGGCGATCATCTCCGCCAGGCCCAGGGCTGTGCCGGCGGCTACCGCCCGCTCATCCAGCTTGGCCTCGGCGGGAAAAATATACTCCTGGAGCCAGTGCTGCAAGTCGCACCCGCCGCCGTAGCCCCGCATGAGGGTCATGGGCACATGGGTGTGGCAGTTGATAAGGCCGGGCATGAGCACCTGGCCCGCGCCGTCCACCACCCGGTCAAACTCCCCCTGGGGACGGGTGGTCCCCACAAAGGAGATAGTGGTCCCCTCCACCGCCACATAGGCGTCCTTCAAAAGGGGCTGGGCGGGGTCCATGGTGAGGACGGTGACATGTTGGAACAGTACAGACATAGTAAAACTCCTTACAGCTTCTTCAAGCAGGCACGCACCAGGCCGGAGAACTTCTCACGGGCGGCCTCGGCGGCGTCCAACACCTCTTTCTCGGTGAGAGGCTGGTCCAGAATGCCGGCAGCCATGTTGGACAGCAGGGTGAGGCCCAGGATCTCCATGCCGCAGTGGCCGGCCACAATGGCCTCGGGAGCGGTGGACATGCCCACCGCATCGCCACCCAGAATCCGGACAGCCCGGACCTCGGCAGGAGTCTCATACTGGGGGCCGTAGCAGTAGAAGTAGACGCCCTCCCGCAGGGGGATGCCCAGCTCCTTGGCCGTCTGACGGGCCAGCTCCTGCAGACGCAGGGTGTACAGGTGGGACACGTCGGGGAAGCGCTCGCCAAAGGCGGGCAGGTTCTCGCCCCGGAGGGGGGACTCGGAGAAGAGCTTAATTTGGTCGGTGATGAGCATGAGATCGCCCGCCTCCCACTGGGTGTTCACACAGCCCGCGGCGTTGGTGACGATCAGGGTATCACACCCCAGCAGGCGCAGCACCCGCACCGCATAGGACACATCCTCATAGGAATAGCCCTCATAGTGGTGCATGCGGCCCTGCATCACGGCCACATTCTGGCCCTCCAGAGTGCCGAACACCAGCCGACCCTTGTGGCCGGGGGCGGTGGAGGACTTGAAATGGGGGATCTCTCCGTAGGGGATGGCGATGGCGTTTTCCACCTCATCGCCCAGATAGCCCAGGCCGGAGCCCAGCACCATGGCCACCTTGGGGACAAAGCCCCCCAGCTTGCTGCGGATGGCCTGTGCGCTGGCCTCATACTGTTCCATCGTGTACTGCATATGTTTTTTCCTCCTTAAAGTGCCTGGCCGCAGGTATGGCAGAATTTGTCGCCCTTCCCGCAGGGAGCGCCGCAGGCGGGACAGATCTGGGCCTGGCGCAGGTCCGCAATCCGGGCCTTTACTTCGGCGATCTTTTCCACAAGCTCATCCGCCTTGGCAAGCAGCTGCGTCACCGGGTCGCCCTCGGGGGCCTGGCCCTTGTGGGTGTCATACATCACCTGGCCCAGCTGGCGCAGCACCTCGTTATAATCCCCGTTCAGGTCAAACAGCTGTACATTAAGCTTGGCCACATCCACCATCTGGCCGGCCTTTTTGCCGGCCACCCGGGCGGTATCGGCAGCGGCGTCCGCCGCCACGCTGGCGGTTCCCCGGATGCGGTCCAGCAAGTCCTTTACCTTGTCGTCCATTCCTGTGCGCTCCTTTCCAGTATTTCAATTTTCCTTATAATTTCACGAAGTGTGGATATATTTTACACCAACCGCCCCTGGAATGCAACCGAAACCGGGTTTGGGACCGTCAAGCCCACCTTTTTCATTGCTATTTCCCCCGATGGGTGGTAAAATAAAGTGATATGGTGTGTCCAGGAGGACACAAACCCGTGGACATCCAAAGCAATGGAACCATCCCAAGACAGAAAAAGGGGGCCTTTTTATGCGCAAGCTGATCATCGACAAATCGGCGGTGAAGCACAACCTCTCTATCATCAAGGACCGGGCCGCGGG
>DBFWXD010000247.1:0-7582 GCA_048215895.1 Eubacteriales bacterium | reverse complement strand
GGCGTCCTCCGCGGGAATGGCCAGCACGGCCAGCTTCTCCGTTTTGTCCCCCACCCCACGCTGGGTGCTGGTCTCCACCTGGGCCACCCCCGCCTCGGTCAGGCGGCGGATGGCGGGGTTTGGGTCCTGGGGACCGAAGGCCAGACGAATCTGTTCCATGTCCCCGGTTCCACCCCAGCTCCACAGCAAGTCCAGCAGCCGCCGGGCAGCGGTACTCCCTTCGGCTGCGGTGTAGGCTTTTTCCCGGTCCACTCCCTGCTTCAGGGTCACGCAGTCCCGCAGGGAAAAATAGAGTCCGGCGGGCAGCATGGCCTTGACGCAGTCATAGACGGTGCAGAAGTACCGCTCCCGCATCCAGAGGGCCAGCTGGATCGCCTTGTGGTCCAGCACCGGCTCCTCGTCCAGGGCCGCTTCGATGCATTTCAGGCTACGCTTTTCCCCCGCTTCCGTCCCCATGGACAGCACGATCCCCTCCGAGCCCCGGTTTCCCGCGGCAAAGGGCACCAACACCCGCATGCCGGGCTTCAGGCGCTCTTCCAGCTCCGGGGGGACTAGGTAGTCATAGGGGCGGTCGATGGCGTACACCGCCCGGGACACGGCCACTTTTGCAATTGTTCGCCCCATGGCCCTGCCCCCTTAAACGGAAGGAAAGCAAGCGAAGGGCTTCGTTCCCTACGCTTGCTTTTCTCCCTTTTACACCTGCTCGTCCTCGGTCTGGTTCTCCTGCTGGGCGGCTTCCGCCTCCAGCTTGCCGTCAGCTACCTCCTGAATGGCAATGCTGACGGGCTTCTCCTGAAGGGGCTCCCCCTCCAGCTCGGCCTCACGGGCAATGCGCCGGGCCCGGCAGGCCACCACATTCACCAGCTCATAGCGGCTGGGCACATGCTTCAGCAGATCTTTCATAGCAGGATAGAGCATCATAACAAAAAACTCCTTATCGTTTCAATTTCCGTCATTAGGCGAATTGGGCCAGAATCGAGCTCCGGTTTTCCACCCGGCACTCCGCGGCGGTGAGGATGGCCTCGATCTCCTCCACCGCATGGGACACCTTGTCATTGATGACCAGGTAGTCGTAGTTGGGGATCTCCCGGAACTCTATTTTTGCCTTCTCCAGGCGTCCGGCAATGACCTCCTCACTGTCGGTGTTCCGACCGTGGAGGCGGCGGGAGAGGTCCTCAAAGGAAGGGGGAATGATGAAGATGAACAGAGCGTCCGGGCAGCGGGCACGGACCTTGGCCGCTCCCTGGACCTCAATGTCCAGCAGCACGTCTACGCCCTGGCTGAGCTGCTCCTCAATGGCCTTCAGGGAGGTGCCGTAGTAGTTGTCCACATACTCGGCATACTCCAGCAGCTCATCCCGGGCAATCATCCCTTCAAACTCCTCACGGGAGACAAAGTTGTAATTCACTCCGTTCTGCTCCCCCACCCGGGGCTGCCGGGTGGTGTAGGAGACAGAAAAGTGAATGTTGTCACGCTGGCTGAACAGCTCGGCGATCACCGTACTCTTACCCACACCGGAAGGGCCGGAGAGCACGATGAGCTGGCCCCTCTCTTTCTGTTTCAGCATGGTTCCTCCTTTCTGTCCGTCCCAGACACCCGGGTGGAAATCACGTCCGGCGTGAGGGCGGACAGCACCAGATGGTCGTTGTCCAAAATAAGCACCGCCTGGGTCTTGCGGCCGTAGGTGGCGTCCACCAGCTGCCCCCGGTCTCTGGCCTCCTGGACCATACGCTTGATGGGGGCGGAGTCGGGGCTGACCACAGCGATCAGCCGCCCGGCGGACACCAGGTTTCCAAATCCTATGTCAATGAGCTTCACGCCCAGGCCTCCTTATTCGATGTTCTGGACCTGCTCGCGGATTTTCTCAATTTCCGCCTTGATGTCTACCACCTGGCGGGCGATGTCGATGTCGCTGCACTTAGAGCCGATGGTGTTGGCCTCCCGGTTGAACTCCTGAATGAGGAAGTCCAGCTTCCGACCGGTGGCGCCGCCCTTGGAGAGCATCTCCCGCAGCTGGTCAATGTGGCTGCGCAGGCGCACCGTCTCCTCGTCCACGGCCACCTTGTCGGCAAAGATCGCCGCCTCGGTGAGGATGCGGGCGGGGTCCAGCTGGGTGTTGGAGAGGACCTCGTTCATCCGGGCCTCCAGCTTGGCGCGGTACTCCGCCACTGTCTGGGGGGAGCGCTCCTCCACCAGAGCTACCTTTTCCTCAATCGTGCCGGCCCGGGCCAGGATGTCCTCCTTCAGCCGCTCGCCCTCCTTGGTGCGCATGGCATCAAAGTCGGCAAGGGCCCGGTCCAGTACCGCGCAGATGTCCTTTGCCATCTGCTCCACGTCCTCTTCCGCCTTCTCCGCCAACAGAACGTCGGGGAAGCGGGACAGAAGGGAGACAGAAATGTCGTCGGACAGGCCATAGTCCGCCGCCAGCTGTTTCAGGGCGGCATAGTAGCCATCGGCTACCGGCTTGTTTACCGATACCTGTACCTTCTCCGCCCCGGCGCTGTCCAGGGTGACAAATACGTCTACCTTTCCCCGGGAAATAGTGCTCTGCACCCGGCTTTTGATGGCATCCTCGGCAAAGAGGTAGAGCCGGGGAATGCGGACATTACAGTCCAGATAGCGGTTGTTGACGGAACGAAGCTCCACCGTGATGGTGCAGCCGTTTACCGTCTCCTCCGCCCGGCCGTAGCCAGTCATACTCTTGACCAAATGGGTCACGCTCCTTTAATCTCTCTCGGTCATCCCCGGCGTCCCGACCGCAGCCGGGCTCCCAGCATGGCAATCAGCCGGGACAGACCAACATCATAGATAACAAACACCACATTGCCCACTCCATAGAGAAGCAGGATGTTCTCCCCCAGCCACGTGGGCGGATTGGGGAGAAAGAGACTGCGCAGGACAAACCAGCCCAGCGTCAGAATCACATTGAAATAGCCCAGCTTCAGCACCCACTCAAGGGGCAGCTTCCGCAGGCTCTCAATCCGTTCCTTTACCACAGGGTAGAGGCCGAAAAACATCAGAAACAGCAGGGCCACGCCCTTATCCGGGAGCAGGAACAGCCCCAGCAGACCGGCAGCGCCCCAGCAAAGATAGCCGGCCACCCGGCCCGCGGCCAAGGTGGCGGCCATGGGGAACAGCCCTCCCACGGCGGTCAGCCCCAGGCGTCCGGAGGGCGCTATGCAGGCCAGCCACAGCATGACCAGCGCTCCTGCCGCCAGAATACCGCCCAGCGCGGTTTTCCCCGTCCGGCCAGGCACTCGCCCGCCCATTTAGCAGTGCCCCCCGCCGCACAGGCAGTTGAGACAGAGCATGGTGGTACAGCAGTCCAGGCTGTCCATCCCTCCGCCGTAGCCGGCAGGGCGGTAGCCTCCTGCCCCCCGCTGCATGATGGCCAGGGCCTGGCGGTATTCCATGTTATTGGGCTCCATCTGGACGGCACGGGAATAGTTCTGCATGGCCTCGTCCATCCAGCCCTTCCGATAGGCAATGCTTCCGCTGAGGAAATACCACTCGCCATCCCGCTGATTGACCTCGTAAAGCAGCCGCTCCGCGCCGGCCAGATCGCCGCCGTTGATCATGCTGCGCACCCGGGCATAGGTGGAATTGGAGGAAGAGGAGTAGCTCTGCTGATAGCCGCCCCCATAGCTCTGGGAGCTCTGATACCCGCCCCCGCCGGAGCGCTGCTTGGTAATGGTATCGTAGGCCTCGTTGATCTCCTTCATCTTCTCCTCGGCCAGGTCAGCCAGGGGATTATTCTGGTAGTTGTCCGGATGGTACTTTCTGGCCAGCTCCCGATAGGCCTTTTTGACCTCCTCGTCACTGGCGTTTGGGCTCACCCCAAGGACGCTGTACGGATCTCTCATGTGTCGTGTCTCCATATCTTTTGTTTTTTGATCTGGGCCCAGCTGCCGTCAAAGACGGCCCGCTGTACCAGCGGCAAGCCCAGGTAGATCATATTTTCCAAAAGGGCCTTCCGGCAGCCAAACTCCCCCAGCTGGAGAGCGGCTCCCATCTGCCCCAGGGACTGCTCCATGGTAAGCGCCAGGGCCGCGTCGTTTCCGGAGGGGCCATAGCGTGCCGCCACCGGATTATACCGCCCGGCCGCCTGGTCCTCCGCCAGATCATCCCGGGCGTCAGCCAGGTAGATCCACCGGCCCAGGTGGTAGAGCAGCTGCCCCAGAATCCGCCCCTTCTCTCCATCCGAAGGAGCCGCGGACTGAAGAAGCCGCGCAAAGGTATCGGCGGTCCGGTCCAGAGACGGGCAGCGCTCTGCCTCCAGCTTCTCCAGCTCCTCCAGGCACATTCTCACGCCCCGGTCAAACTCCGGCACCCGCCGGGCGGCCTTTCGATAGGCTCTGCCCAGCAGCAGCGACAGGCCCCGGGCAGGCAGACCGCCCAGCAGCCCCTCGTCCTTCACGCTGTCCCGCAGCTTCCACCAGGCCAGCACCACGCTCTCGTCCGCCGCCAGCTCCAGGGCCGGACTCTGGACGCACATGGTCTTTTTCACCAGAGGATTGGCATGGCACCGCCCCCGGCAGGGCTCCCAGCGCTCCTCCCCCTCCCACAGCACCAGGGCCAGAAAGGTGAAGTCAAAGTTCAGAAACATGGGGGCGATAAGGCCATAGCGCCGGCGCAGGCAGCGGCACAGTCCGCAGTAGGTGGCCCTGTAAAGGTCAAAATCCTTACACTTTAATTCCGGGCGGTAGGGACGTACATAACCAAACACGCCGTGTTCCTCACCGGATATGCTTCAAAATCGAAAACTCAGGGGCCGTGCTGCGGGTCATGGCACGGTTCAGGAGGAAGGCCGGGACAAAGCCCGCGACCAGCCCCAGCACAGCCGTCCCCATAGCGGCCAGATCGCCCAGGTTCAGCAGGGCCTGTCCCAGCACATAGCCTGCGCCAAGCCCCACACAGGGCAGCAGAAAGACTACCACTGAGGTGCCGATGTTGTGGCCCACGGAGGGCTCCACCTCCACCAGGTCCCCCGGCTCCGCCCCGATGGGGTTGGTGGCCAGAGCCAGAATCTCCTGGGGCGGCTTGGCCGTGCAGCCGGCGCAGGCCCCGTCGCAGTGCAGGCCGCACTCCATCTGCCGCAGCAGAGAGACCTCCGCTACTCCATCCCGGACAATTTTCTTTACAATCGCATTTTGAACCATGGTTTCTTTCCTCCAAAACTTGGAACCGCGCCGGTAGTTACCGGCTGATATTCACCACAATGGAATATTCTCCAATCACGCCCACCGAGCGGTTGGTGTCCAGATAGACCCGGACCGGGACGGAGATCTGACCTGTGCTGGTGTAGTCCGTCAGGTCCGCCACAATGCGCAGCTGACTGGCGTCCACAGCCTCCAGATCCTCTGTCTTGCCCCGGACGGTGATCTGCTTTTCCTGGGTTACCGCCACGCCGTTGTAGCCGTTGGCCGGCTGGATGATGGAGATGTTATCCACCGTAAAGACCTTAGTGTCCAGCCCCTTGACGGTCACGGTGACGGTGGCCTCCGTCTCTCCGCTTACATTCTCCAGGCTGGGGTCCAGGGAGATGGGGAACGTAAAGGTATTGGTTCCCACCACCTTGGCCAGGTCAATGCTGCCGATGGACAGCTCGGTGAGGTTATTGATGTCGCTCTCCTCCCCCGAGACGGTGATGGTCTTGGGGTCGATGTCATAGGTGATGTCGTCCTCGGTGGCACCGCCGCCGTTCTGGAAATTGACGGTGAGCCTCACTTCCTTTTCCACCACCACAGGCACTACCACATAGGCGGTGTCCGAGCTGAGGGTCACGTTCAGGTCGGTCAGGGGGTTGCCCTGGCTGTCCAGCAGGGTCAGCGGCAGGTCCCCGGCAAAGCGCTGGTCCAGATTTTCATTTTCCAGCACCGCCACAACCTTTGCCACCTTGCTGACTTCCTCCGCCGAGCCGCTCACCGTTACGGTGGTGGGCTCAATGGTGGGGGTTCCCATCTGATACCCCTCCGCCACCTGGCCGTCCAGGCGGAAGTCCACGTTGAAGGTGCTGGTATAGAGCTTGCCCACCGTCACGGTAATGGTGCCGGGGTCTTTGCTCTGGAGCACCACATCGCTGGTGTTGAAGTTCTCCGGCCACTTGGGCTGGTAGGTCAAGCGGTTTTCGCCCTCGGTTAACCGGGACACGTCCAGGGGAATATAAATATCATCCCGGTAGCGGATGAGGTTATCGATGACGCTCACGGTGGCCGAAACCCGAAGGTCTACGGTCTCCGTGGAAATCCCGGTCACCGTCAGGCCCTGGCCGGTCAGCACGTTGGTTCCGGTCAGCTCGATGGGGACGTTATGGATGGTGGTGCTGTCCTCCGGGTCCACCTCCAGGCGGACATACATCCAGAACATCACCGCCAACAGAAGAGACAGCAGGATATACACCCATTTGCTGTCGTGCAGCCGCTCCATCATTCCCGGTCACCCTCCTTCCGTCCGCCGAAGATCTGGCCCAGCAGGGGGATCTGGCTGCCTTTCTTTTCCTTTTCGTTGTCGTTGAGCAGCTCGTTGCGCAGAAGGCGCTCCAGGGTCTCAGGAGCCAGGTGGCGCTTGAGCATGCCGCCCACCGCCGCGGAAATAGAGCCCGTCTCCTCCGAGACAATGACCACTACCGCGTCGGAGTGCTCGCTCATGCCAATGCCGGCCCGGTGGCGCATGCCCAGATCCCGGCTGAGGTTCACGTTGCCCGACAGGGGGAGCATACAGCCCGCTCCAACAATTCTGCCGTTGCGGACAATCACCGCCCCGTCGTGCAGGGGCGCCTTGTTCCAAAAAATGTTCTTCAAAAGCTCGCTGGACACCGCGCAGTCCAGAGCGGTACCCGTCTTGATCACATCGTCCAGCAGGTTCTGCCGCTCAAAGACCATCAGGGCGCCCACCTTGTCCCGGGACATATCAGCGTAGGCCTCGGTGGTCTGCTGGATGGCAGTCTCCAGCTCAGCCCCGGGCTCCCGGTTGGAGGCAAAGACCAATCCCAGTCCGCCGCTGCCCATCCGCTCCA
The DNA here is from genome assembly GCA_048215895.1 of Eubacteriales bacterium. Taxonomy (GTDB): domain Bacteria; phylum Bacillota; class Clostridia; order Oscillospirales; family Oscillospiraceae; genus Lawsonibacter. The sequence goes on along the minus strand of DBFWXD010000247.1, from coordinate 567 downwards.
AAAAGCGGCGGATCTCCGGCTGGAACAGAATCACCAGCACCAAAACACCCAGCTCCACCACCTGCTTGAGCAGGAAGCTGGTGGCCGTCAGGGAAATGGCAGAGGAAACCACCATGGCAAGCAGCAGGATCAGAATACCCCGCAGAACCCGCCCGGAGCTTGTCTTACGCAGCATCCACAGGAGCTTGTAGATGACTCCCGTCATAATGGCGATATCCAGAATGTCGGCCAGTTGGATACGGATTAATGGGAAATATCCCTGAAAAATCATCTGGATCGTCTCAGACATACTGCTCCCCCCTCAGGTGCAAAAGTTTTTCATCATGTCATTATACGATATTCCGGCCCTAATGGCAACACGAAAGAGGGGAGCCAAAATGAAAATTTTATGAATTTTTCTAGAAAATCCCCCATCCCCTGGTCAGAGGATGGGGGAACGGGGCGGTATTTGGTCTGAAAGCCCTCAAGCGGGATTCTCTCCCCGCTCGGCCAGCCGGCCCAGCGTGTGAATGAGCTGTTCCACCTCCCGGTGGGTGTTGAACACGGAAAGCCCGGCCCGGACCGTAC
>DBFWXD010000246.1:0-2213 GCA_048215895.1 Eubacteriales bacterium | reverse complement strand
GTTCCTGATACTGTATTGGTTGGTGATGCTTCTTCTGGTGTCCGTCCATACCATACGAGAATTCGTTGTTTCCCACCGGCATTCCACCGGGAATCTATCCAAATCGTAAATTTTTTTGCAATAAATATTTTGTGAGAACTGGCAAAACCCTGTGAAACAGCGCATTACACCGCATTTCCTGACAACAAGCCCCTCAAATTACTACGAATTTACTACTAAGGAATGAACTTTGATGCGACGAAACACAGAGAAATGCGGACATACGGTTTAGCGCCGCTCTTTGAATTGTTCTCTAAATCACATATCTCCCGACTGGATAGGCCGTCTTTTCCGAATGGAGAAGGCGGCTTTTTCATGCACTTACATAGCCGCCTGTTTCGCCGCAGGCGGCTAAATCTATGAAAGGAGGGAACCCCAAAATGGCGAAACCAAAGGTAATCAGCGTAGCAAATCAGAAGGGCGGCGTCGGCAAAAGCACCACCGTCTACAACCTGGGGGCCGGCCTCGCGTTGGAGGGGAAGAAGGTCCTGCTGCTGGATGTGGACCCCCAGGGCGACCTCACCAAAATGCTGGGGCAGCGCAAGCCCCATGATCTGCCCCTCACCCTTGCCAATGTCCTGAACGACGTAGTATCGGGAACAATGCCCCGCGACCACCCGGAGATCATGCACCACCATGAGGGCTTTGACTTTGTGCCAGGAAACCGCAGTCTGTCCGCCGTAGAGGTGGGGCTGGTGAATGTGATGAGCCGTGAAACGGTGCTTCGGCGGTATGTGGACAGTGTGAAGCGGGAGTACGACTATGTTCTGCTGGACTGCCGGCCTTCGTTGGGTATGCTGGTCATCAACGCCTTGTCCGCGTCGGACTATGTGCTTGTCCCCGTCCAGGCGGACTATCTGGCGGCGGAGGGCATGACGGAACTGGTGGGAACGGTGCGGAGCGTCCAGCGTCAGATCAATCCCAGGCTGAAGATCGGCGGCGTGTTCCTGACTATGGCGAATGAAACCGCGTTCCGCAGGGACATCGTGAACAGCGTGAAGGAGAACTTTGGGCGGCGTCTGCCCGTACTGGACACGGTGATCCCATCCACGGTGCGTCTGGCGGAGGTCAGTACGGCGGATAAGAGCATTTTCCAGCATGAACCCAGGGGCCGGGCGGCGGACGCCTACCGCAGACTGACAAAGGAGGTGTTGGAAATTGGGCAAAAGGAGCGCAGCCGGGCTTCTGACCTCGGTAGATAGTATATTCACCACCCAGGAGGAACGGGACAATGCCAAGCGCAGTTATGTAACCGACCTGTCTGCCGCGGAGATCAGCGACTTTCCTAACCACCCGTTCAAGGTGCGGATGGATCAGAGCATGGTGGAGCTGGCAGACAGTGTAAAGCAGTATGGCGTCCTGGTCCCCTCGCTGGTGCGGCCCATGCCGGACGGCAGTTATCAGATGGTGTCCGGCCACCGGCGCAAGCGGGCGGCGGAGCTGGCGGGCCTGCCCACGGTGCCCTGTATCATCCGGGAGCTGACAGACGATGAGGCCATCATCGTCATGGTGGACAGCAACCTTCAGCGGGAACAGATATTGCCATCCGAAAAGGCGTTTGCCTATAAGATGAAGCTGGAAGCCATGAAACGGCAAGGTATGCGGACAGATTTAACTTCGGCCCCAGTGGGTCCGAAGTTGCGTTCTAACAAGGAACTGTCTGAACAAAGCCCCGATAGTGTGACACAAATTAAAAGATATATCCGCCTAACCAACCTTATCCCGGAGTTGCTGGACATGGTGGATAATTCTGTGCTGAAAGAAGCCGGCAAGCTGCAAATGGCCCTGCGCCCCGCCGTGGAGCTGTCCTATCTGTCGGAGGCCGAGCAGACCGCCTTGCTGGAGGTCATGGAGGGAGAAATCCGCACCCCATCCCATGCCCAGGCCATCAAAATGCGGAGCTTTTCCGAGCAAGGCAAGTTGAACCCTGATGTGATCCTCTCCATCATGCAGGAGGAAAAGCCCAATCAGGTGGAGCAATTCAAAATTCCCAGGGAACGGATCGACAAGTTTTTCAAGCCGGGGACGCCCGCGCAGAAAATCGAGGACACTATCGTGAAGGCTTTGGAGCTGTACCGCAAGCGGCAGAGGGAGATGGAGCGATGAACCTTACGCCCAGAGGAAAGTCTGCCCTTTTACGGCCCCGGTACTCCTGCCGCTCCCCCCTCTCACAC
>DBFWXD010000245.1:0-2386 GCA_048215895.1 Eubacteriales bacterium | reverse complement strand
GTTATGTTGAGAAAACCTATTGTCGGAATTATTGGATTCTCTGACGGTGATCCAGAGGTCCATGAGGAACTCAAGGATATTGTTCAAAAACAGGTGGATGTCATAGAGGAGGCGCTGCGCGGGAGCGGCCAGGTAGAGGTCATCGTAGCGGACAAACTTGTGGCCTCAGAGCGGGATGCCAAAGAACAGGCCGAGCTGCTGCGCAGCCGTGGTGTGGATATTACAGTATTCTCCTATGGCGTGTTCGCCTTCCCCAATTTTTCGGCCATTGCGGCCCGAAACGGGAAAGGCCCCTTTGTCCTTGCCGCAAATTTGAATCCCGATTGGCCCGGGATGGTCGCAATGCTTGCGGCCGGCGGTGCACTCAACCATCTTGGCATAAAGCATTATCGTGTGGCCGGAGACTTCCACGAACCCGCGGTCCTGAACAAGCTGCTGGCGTATGCCAGGTGCGGAGCCGTTGTGACCCAGCTCAACGGACAGAAATACGGACTGATCGGTGGACGGAGCCTTGGGATGTACAGCGCAGTGGTCAGTATGCAGGACTGGCAGAAACAATTCGGCGTCGATATTGAGCATTTGGATCAATCCGAAATTCTGCGCATTGGCGAGACGATCCCTCAGGAACAGGTGGATAAAGCCATGGCCTGGCTGGAAGAGCATGTGAAAAAAATTCATTATGACGGCCGGCAGCTTACGCCTGAAAAGCTCCAGCTTCAAATTCGGCATTATGAGGCCATAAAGCAGATCATACGAGAGCATCACTATGATTTTGTCGGAGTCAAATGTCACTATGAGATGAGCCGGCACTATTGCACTCAGTGTATCAGCGCTGCGTTCTGCAACGACCCTTACGATTGGGACGGCCCGAAGGAGCCGGTGGTATATGCCTGTGAGGCGGACTGTGACGCAGCCCTTACCATGCAGATCCTGAAGCTGCTGACCCACGATCCGGTCATTTTTATGGATGTGCGCCACTATGACGCAGACCATGATGTCATGGTTTTCTGCAACTGCGGCTCTCAGTCCACCTACTATGCAGGAGCCAGTGATGATTACAGGGAGAATCTCAAGCAAGTGTCCCTCTATCCGGCGCTTAACATATATGCCGGGGGCGGCTGCCATGTGAACTGCATGACCCATCCTGGAAAGGCCACAATCGCCCGTCTGAACCGCAAAGAAGGAAAATACCGCATGACCTTGATCCCCGCGGAATTCGTTACACTTCCGGAAGAAAAAATGGCCGAGACGACCATGGAGTGGCCCCATGTGTTTGCCAAGCTGCCCTTTGACCACAACATTTTCCTGGAGGACTTTGATGCCAATCACTGCCATGCCGTATATGGGGATCACATAGAAGATTTGAAAACGATCTGCAGTATGCTGAATATTGACTGCGAAGTCATGGGCGAGTGATCGGACCTGCTGAAATTGAGGAGGGAATTTTCATGAGAGTGACGGAACATCCAATTATTAATGAATTCCCAAAGGGACGGCTGGTGACCTTTGAGTACGACGGAAAGCCCATGGAGGGATATGAGGGAGAGCCCATTGCCATGGCGCTGAAATCCAACGGTGTAGAGATACATCGCTATACCACCAAGCTGCATAAGCCCCGCGGCCTGTACTGCTCCATCGGCCGATGCACCGATTGCGTCATGGTTGTGGACGGAGTTCCCAATGTCCGTACCTGCATGACTGCGCTGAAGGAAGGAATGAAAGTTCAGACTCAGTACGGCGTCTCCGCAAAAAAGGAGGAAGATGAATGAAGCGATATGATCTTGTGGTCATTGGCGCAGGTCCGGCCGGACTGTCCGCTGCCATTGAGGCGGCCTCAAAGGGACTGGACACCATCGTCTTTGATGAGAATGCCAGGCCCGGTGGTCAGCTGTTTAAGCAGATCCATAAATTCTTTGGATCAAAGGAGCATAAGGCCCGCATCCGCGGGGTCGACATCGGCGCTCAACTGGTAAAGCAGGCGGAGGAAGTGGGCGCGAAGGTCGTTCTGGACGCCGCAGTAATGGGAATTTTCCCCCATAAAGACATCTCCATTATGAAAGGAGACGAGGTCTACACCTGTAAGGCGGATAACATTATTATCGCCACGGGAGCATCCGAAAACACCTTGGCTTTCCCTGGCTGGACACTGCCGGGAGTCATGGGGGCTGGTTCCGCGCAGACACAGATGAACCTTCACGGAGTCATGCCTGGCAAGCGTGTGCTGATGATGGGGTCCGGAAATGTTGGACTGGTGGTGGGCCTGCAGCTGATGCAGGCGGGCTGTGAACTGGTTGCTGTGGTCGATGCGGCGCCTCGGGTCGGCGGATACGGCGTCCACGCGGCAAAATTAGCCCGCACCGGCGTCCCGTTCTACCTCGGACATACC
>DBFWXD010000244.1:0-2696 GCA_048215895.1 Eubacteriales bacterium | reverse complement strand
CTTGCCGCAGGCGGAGGGAAAGGCAGCAGCCAGGTAACGCACCTCGCCCTGGGGATTCTCCACACCCAGGATCAGCATGTGTTCGGCCATCCAGCCCTGATTTCTGCCCAGATAGGAGGCGATACGCAGGGCAAAGCACTTCTTGCCCAGCAGTACGTTGCCGCCGTAACCGGAGTTGACGGACATAATGGTGTTGTCCTCGGGGAAGTGGACGATGTAGCGGTTCTCAGGATCGTTGTCCGCAGTGGCGTGGAGACCCTTGACGAAATCATTCCCTAGCCGCTGGACCGCAGCCTGGCCCACCCGGGTCATGATGGCCATATTGAGCACCACGTAGATAGAGTCGGTCAGCTCGATACCGTACTTGGCGAAGGGAGAACCAACCACGCCCATGGAGTAGGGAATGACGTACATGGTTCGGCCCTTCATAGCTCCGGTATACAGCCTCCTCAGCCTGGCGTACATTTCCTCCGGATCCATCCAATTGTTGGTAGGACCGGCGTCCTCCTGTTTTCTGCAGCAGATGAAGGTGCGGTCCTCCACACGGGCCACGTCGTTGGCGGCGGTGCGGTGAAGATAGCAGCCGGGCAGCTTATCCTGATTCAGCTTCTCCAGCTCACCGTTGGCGCAGGCCTGGGCCCGCAGCTCCTCCAGCTGGGTATCGCTTCCGTCGATCCATACGATATGCTCAGGCTGCGTCATGGCGGCCATTTCGTGGATCCAGTCCAGTACAGCTTGATTGTTTGTCAGTGCCAATTTGGTTCGCTCCTTCTCATTTCGAAAAATCCAGAAAGAAAAATGGCTGTTACAGAACAAACGCAGTAACAGCCATTTTCCCTTTATAAGACGTTGCGAATGACGTCTAGAATGGTACCGTCCCGGTATTCCACCAGGCCCACCACCTTATTCCCGTATCGAGGAGGTTCCGGTTTCCCGGTCAGCCGGTAGGCCATGTCCCGCAATTCCTCGATTTCATAAACCGGAAGGCCCCGCTCGATCAGTCTAGCCTTCAGCATGGGGTTTTGGGGGTTGACGGCGATCCCCCGTTCCGTCACTACCACGTCCACGCACTCGCCCGGAGTAGAAATCGTCACCACCCGGTCCACCACGATGGGCACCCGTTTGCGGATGAGGGGAGCCACCACCACGGCTAGGTTGGCGCCTGCCGCCGTATCTGGATGCCCACCCAGAGCCCCCATAATCACGCCGTCCGACGCGGTGAGGACGTTCACGTTGAAGTTGGTATCCACCTCTGTAGCTGAGAGGATCATCACATCCAGCTCATTGGCCACATTTCCCTTGGCCTGGGGGTCGGCATACATTTCCGCGTCCATCTCGATGTGCCTGGGGTCATCCCGGATGGAGGCCACGGCGTCCGCATCGAAGGTCTGCACATCCAGGAGTGCCTCAAAGCAGCCCTCCTGCAGCATTTCCGTCATAGTGGAGGTAATGCCGCCGGAGGCAAAGGAGCCCTTGATTCCGTTGGCCTTCATGTAATCCTTCAGATACCGGGCCACTGCCAGAGAGATTCCGCCGCTGCCCGCCTGATAGGAAAAGCCGTTTTTCACCAGACCCGCAGCAATGATCACCTGACTGGCGTAGTCTGCGATGGCCAGCTCCACCGGGTTCCTGGTCTTACGGGTAGCCCCCTGGCTGATAAGCTGGGGGTCGCCGATCCGCTCCACCTGCACCACGCAGTCCACCGCCGTCTGGGGGATGCTGATGGGGTTGGCCGGATAGGGCACCAGATGATCGGTGATGGCCACCACCTTTTTGGCGAACCGGGCGTCCACCTTTGCATAGCCCATGGAGCCGAAAGCCGATGGGCCCAGGCAGCCGTTCATATTGCCCATGTTATCGCAGCAGGAGGCCCCGATAAAGGCCACGTCAATCCTCCGCTCCCCCCGCTCGATGGAGCGGGCCCGGCCACCGTGGGTTTTGAACACCACCGGCTTGGGCAGGATGCACTCTCTGGAGATAGCCTCCGCCAGCTCTCCCCGCATACCGCTGGTCTCAATGCCAGTGATGACACCCAAGCGAATATAGTCGATCAGGCAGGTATGGTTCTTGCTCAGGGAGGAAGCACACAGGGTCAGGTCCCGGATACCCATAGCCGCAATCTCCGCCATGACCTGGGGGAGCACCAGGTCTCCGTTGCGCAGGTGGTGGTGGAAGGAAATGGTCATCCCGTCCTTTAAGCCGACCTTCTCAATGGCAGCCCGCAGACTGGGCACCAGCTTGCCGGTGGAGGGTGTCTGGCCGGTGATGTACTTGCTGCGCCGCTTGCCCGGTTCCAGGTAGGGACGGAGCTTGCCGATGCCTTCTACCTCGGTTGGAATACGGCGCTTGATCCGGTTAGGAACAAATTCCATGTTACGACACCTCCTCGCCGATTTGCAGCAGCACGCGCTGTGCCTTAGCAACTACGGGAGCATCCACCATTTTCCCGTCTACCGTAAAGACACCGACACCCGCTTGCTCCGCTGCTCGCATGGCTTCGATCACACGACGCGCGTGAACCACCTCCGCTTCGCTGGGGGTATAAATGCGGTGTACCACAGCCAGTTGACTGGGATGGATGCAGGATTTCCCGCTGAAGCCAAGTGCCTTGGCGTTGCTGACCTCCGCCTCAAATCCGGCTTCGTCCTCCAGATCGCTCCAGACGGTGTCGATGGCGCTGATCCCGGCCTCCGCAG
>DBFWXD010000243.1:0-1719 GCA_048215895.1 Eubacteriales bacterium | reverse complement strand
CCGTTGTAGTCGGCGGCCACGGCGGCGGCGCCGATGAGCACGTCGCCCACGCCCACCTTACAGCCACCGTAGCTCTGGCGGTGGTAGCCGGCGAACCGCTCCACCAGCATGCCGGCGAAGTCATACTCGCCGCACATAAAGATGCGCTCGTTGGGCACGAACACGTCGTCAAAGACCACCAAGGCCTCCACACCGCCAAATTCACTGTTGCCCACGTCCATCTCGCTGCCCTCCAGCTTACGGGTGTCGCAGCTCTGGCGGCCGATGATCATAAAGATGCCGTCGGTGTCCATGGGCACGGCGAAGGACACCGCGTAGTCCTTGTCCTCAGCCTTCATGGACTGGGTGGGCATGATGATGATCTCGTGGCTGTTCAGCGCACCGGTCTGGTGCATCTTGGCGCCCCGCACCACAATGCCGTCGGGACGGCGCTCCACGATGTGCAGGAACAGGTCGGGGTAGGCCTGCTCATGGGGAGCCTTAGAGCGGTCGCCCTTGGGGTCGGTCATGGCGCCGTCCACGGTCAGGTCATTCTCCTGCACATAGGTGGCGAACTTGATGAAGTTCTCATGATAGTGGGTGCCATACTTCTGGTCGGTCTCATAGGTGGTGGAGAACACCGCGTTGAAGGCATCCATGCCCACACAGCGCTGGAAGCAGGCGGCGGTCTGCTGGCCCAGCAGGCGCTGCATCTTCACCTTCTTCACCAGATCCTCGGTGGACTGGTGGATGTGAGTGAAGCGGTTGACCCGCTGGCCGGTGTAGGGGGACATGGCGGTCATGAGTTCCTGATACTCCGGCTTCTGCGCCAGATCATAGGTCATGCGCACACTGTTCAGCGACGGCCGCAGGATGGGGTCGTCCACGGGATTGTCGATCTTCTTGCCGAACATGTACACCTGCATGTTCAGTTTGCGAATACTTTCGATGTACTGTTCGCCGGTCATGAGTGCCATAATACTTCCTCCTTAAAACAGCTCTGTATAGATTTTCAGAACACGCGCCTCGTCCAGCGGGACAAAGTTGTTGGCCATCAGGCGGCCCTGCCCGGTCATAACGCTATGGGTAAACTCCTGAAGATCTTCTTTAGTGACCCCATACTCATGCAGCGCCTTCTTGGGTAGCAGCTGGTTGAGCAGCTTCTCCAGCTCGTCATATACCACGGAGACATCACAGCCCAGGAGATCCGCCAGATAGCGGTTCATCACAGCGATCTCTCCATCCTGTTTGATCTCCATGTAGTTCTTCAACACGCCGGTGAACATGGCGTAGTTGCTCTCGCCGTGGGCCACATGATACTTGCCACCCAGAGGATAGCTCAAAGCGTGGACGGCGGCGCAGCCGGCAGTTCCGAAGGCGATGCCCGCAAAGTTGGATGCCACCAGGAAGTCCTCCAGCAGCGAGAGCAGGGCCTCCCGTCCTTCGGTCGCAATCCGCTGGTAGCCCTTGATGATCATCTCGATGGCCTTGTAGCCGAACAGCTTGGTGTAGGGTGTGGCCTTGGGAGACAGGGAGGACTCCACCGCATGAACCAGAGCGTCAATGGAACTGGTGGCAAAGACACTGAAGGGCAGGCCCTCCAGCAGCTCTGGAATGAGCACCGCATGGTCGGCGTACATGGACGGACTCACCAGGCCCAGCTTGGTGCCCAGGCGGGTGCGGGCCATGATGGAGATGTTGGTCACCTCGCTGCCGGTGCCGCGGGGGGTGGGGATGTTG
>DBFWXD010000242.1:0-3025 GCA_048215895.1 Eubacteriales bacterium | reverse complement strand
TTGGACTACCGCCTCTTTGACTGCAGCAACCGTTTTCTCCCCATCGGACAACTCTGTTTCCACTGGTAGGCGCACCACAAAGTCAGTGTGATTGGGGTCCTGAGTAAGTTCCATGGGCGGAGGACAGGCTCTCCATTGCTCGGCCCAGCGGCACTGAGCAGTCCGGTTGGCTCCGGAGAGCCACACCTCCAGTCGGAAGTTCTTGTGGTCGAAAGCCACCACCAGCTTCAGGCCTTTTTCTTTCAAAGCGGGATTGGTGAAGGAAAAGTAGGCATAATCCATAGCGTTTTCCGTAATGCTGCTCTGAAAACGGAAGTCCGGCAACTGTCGTTCCAGTTCATTTCTCAGAAAACGGAACAGGCGAATGAACTCCTGATAGGCCTTCTGCACATCAGTGGTCTGCAAAAGAGTGCGGTATGTTTCCAAAAGAGTTGGGTCGAAGTTCATTGGAATACCTCCTTCCATGCCGTATCTTTGCTTTCGAGTATACCACATCCGGCAGCACAGGGAAACTCCTGTCAGCGCCGTTTCTGCCGCTTGCGGAAATCCTCCTCAATGGCGTCTTTCCAGTGTTCATCCAGAGGGGCGCTGCACCGGACAGCTGCCACGGCCTGGCCCACTACCTCGTAGTTGAGACGGGTACCCTTGCTGTCGCAGTGGTAGTTCACCGCTCGGTCAGGGGCGATGCCCAGATGGCCTGCCGTCTCCACTGCGTCAATGTTGGCCCCCAGGAAGAGAAACTCCCAGCTGTACTTTTCTTTCTGCCGCTGGATCATCTCCTTCACCCGTCGAGCGGAGTAGCGGCGACTAGCGTTCTCCATGCCGTCGGTGGTGATAACGAAAAGGGTGTGCTCTGGAACATCCTCGGGCCGGGCATACTTATGGATGTTGCCGATATGGTGGATGGCTCCGCCGACGGCATCCAGCAGGGCAGTGCAGCCCCGGACATAGTACTCTTTTTCCGTAATAGGCCGGACCTCGCCTACCTTTACCCGGTCGTGAAGGACCTCGGTCTGATCGTCAAAGAGGACGGTGGAGACAAAGGCCTCGCCCGGCTCCTTCTTCTGCTTTTCGATCATGGCGTTGAAGCCGCCGATGGTGTCGCCCTCCAACCCCTGCATGGAGCCGCTACGGTCCAGGATGAACACCAGTTCCGTCAAATTTTTCTTCATAAAAAATCCCCCTATGCTGTGTTGTTTGGTTTACAAGCACAGTATAAGGGGATTTTGATTTGCACGGGTCGCCTGGTAGGCGACAAAACTTCTCACCATCAGAGCCTACTCAGTAGCCTCCAGATAACGAGCAGGCCAAGTACAGCAATCACAGCCACAAAACGGTATTGCTTTCCTTTTACACCATGATAGATTTCCAGGATCCAGCTGATAAATTGCAGAACTACACTCACAAAAACAAACAGCAGTCCCAATGGCGCCCCAAATTGAAAAAAGGGATTGGGATATGCAGCTCCAGATACTATAACGCCCAGCAATACAGCCAGTCCCAAAGCAGCCGATAGAATCGAAAACTTGTTTATCGTATGTTTGTTCATATTTATCCTCCCAGCAGGCTCTGGTCAAAGGCGAAGAGAGCCTCGTTGATCTCAAAGATGTTATAGTTCCGGTGGGCAATGAAATACTCCACGATGATATCGAACTTGCTGGCATGAGAGAAGGCAAAACCTGCTTTCCCCAGCATCTCTCGGGCTTCCTCCAGCGGCAGTTCCAGGGCAATGGCAAAGGCCATGGCGGTGGGCTTGGAGGGCTTATAGTGAACATCCGAGCGGATTTTAGAAAAGAGTTTACGGTCAATATTAGCCTTTTTGTAACACTGGGCGTCAGTCATGCCACATTCGTCGATCTTCCGCAACAGCATCTGAGAAAAACTTTCATCCAGTTTGCTGAGTGCTTCATCCAGTCCGAAGGGAGCCGAGGTGCAAGGGGCAGGCATCCATTCTTCTTCCTCCATGGCTATGGAGGCCATGGCTATCCGGCGGCGCTGGATCTCACGGCTGTCGGTGTGGGCATTTACATAGCGGTCATCAATGTAGGCGGCAATGTCAGCAAAGAGCTTTCCGCTGATGGTGTAGGTGGCACGGTCAAAGATCACCAGATACACCGTCATGTCGTGGGCCAGAAGGAAGTCTCCGATGGTATCCACCGCCACCTTCAAGGCCTGATCCTTGGGGTAGCCGTACACTCCAGAGGAGATCAGGGGGAACGCCACCGTTTCACAGTGATTGCTCAGAGCCAGTTCCAGAGAGGAACGATAGGCCGAGACCAGCAGTTCCCGCTCTCTGTGACTGCCGCCCCGCCAGATGGGCCCCACGGTGTGGATGACAAACTTTGCCGGCAAGCGGTAGCCCTTCGTGATCTTGGCCTGTCCGGTCTTGCAGCCTCCCAGGGTGCGGCACTCGGCCAGCAACTCCGGCCCGGCGGCACGGTGGATGGCACCGTCCACACCCCTGCCGCCCAGCAGGCTCTCCTTGGCAGCGTTTACGATGGCGTCCACCTTCATGGTAGTAATATCATTTCGCACGATATGCAGGGGCATGACAGCACCTCCTCGCTTTCTAGGGTCATCATACCACAAGTACCCCTGTGCAGCAATCTTGTAGAATACAAGGGACAGGTTCATTCCAGCACTTTTCCTTTGCAGGTAACGGATCAAAATAGGTATTCACCACATGTTAGACCGCCATTGAAAATACACCCAAATCTGGTACAATAAAAATACAAGATTATCCTTCTGTAGAAAGGAATTCATCATGGAAGTAACTGCGGGTATCTTCGTGAAAGATGATCATATTTTGCTTATGCGCCGTGCCCCAGGCCAAAGTGCAGCTGGTGGTTGGGAATATCCTGGGGGAAAAATAGAGCCTGGCGAGTCCGGTGAACAGTGTCTGCGCCGTGAGTTAAATGAGGAACTTTGCATTGACGCGGAAATTGGTGAAAAGATGGCGGAGAGCACTTTTGAGACGGGTTCCAAAACGATTCATTTGCATGCTTATCGTGTCAATCGGTATGAA
>DBFWXD010000241.1:0-4029 GCA_048215895.1 Eubacteriales bacterium | reverse complement strand
GTGGTACAGGTTAGAGTAGCTTGTGCTCTCATTCGGGCTGAGGGGGTTGGGCTCTACCACTTCAGTGGCCTCCAACAGACCGACTCCTGACTTTGCAGCAGCAGAAAGTGCTTTTTTCAGCACAGCAATCTGTCCATTGCTCCAAAGCCCCTCCAGATCTTCAAGGACTTTTGGGTCCTGCTCCATGTCTTTGAGAAGTTGTATAACTTGATCTGGAGACAGATATACACCGGAGCAATAGTTTTCGATGATTCGGCTCTGCATGGGGTTTGGAAAGGAAACAGGAGTGATTTGTTCCCATGAGGTGAAGTACCGCGCATATTCTGGCTTTTGTTCCACCAGGAACGAAAAGGCGCTACCTCTGGTGTAATAGTAATCTCGGAAAAATCCTTGGATTACTGCAATATAGAAGCCGTGGCTTTTGTCAAACAGCTCGTTAGATTCCGTTTCAGCCCCAACGCGCAAGGTATTCAGATATTTTTCGGCATAGAAATCCTCCATTCCATGCTGTGCGGCAAGGGCCAGCACCTTTCCCTCCTGTCCCTGCTGTATCCAGGTTAAGGGAGTAAAATACCATTCCCGCATTTCCTTTGGTGAAATCGGGTGAAAACTCACATCGTATCCCACAAAAATCCTCCTTTCAATCCCACCAGAAGTACCAAACAGTGGACTGCCGCAGCACATCGGCCAGAGCGCCCACGGTGGCGTCCTCCGGCCCCTGGTCAATCACATCGGGACAGAAGCCATACAGTTCCACTGCTGCATCCATAGCCTTCTCCTCGGAAACGGGAGCCGGGAGCAGGAACTCCAACTCGTCGTGGCTCATGGCAGCGGGCACCGCCCCATGCTGTTCAAACCAGTATTTCGCAACTGCCATTAACTCTGGCGTGTTAGGACATTCATTCCAGCCACCAAAGGGCAGATAGGCAAAAATCTCCCAAGGATTCTTCACGGGGATTTTAGCCAGAATGAGAGGATAGGTCATATTATTATCGGAATTCCAGTAGCTTGAAAAACGACGGTTATCATATCCGCCCTCCATCTCGCCCAGGATTTCCTCATCCCAGTCCATATCGTCATCCTCGGCTTCTTCCTTGCGCTGCCCAATCATTTCCTCCAGGACTGCCTTACTGTTCTCGACAGGGGCGGAGAGCATTTTCTTCCGGTATTCGGCGACTTTGTCCGGGTCGAAAGCAAAGTCGTCCTCGCCATCGCTGTCCGGGTCAGAATTCATAATCAGGCATTCCCACAGGATTTCGTCATCCGCCTTAATCAGAACCGGCACAAAGCCCTCTTTGACACTTTCCCGTTTGGCATAGTTATATGCCGACATGATGGGGTCATCATCCGTCATTGAGGGGAAATAGGTACATTCACAGTCCAGATATTCCATCATGGCTTCCGCAAGGTCTGAAGGCTCCAGACTGGCCTCATCGAAACTCTGTCCCTGCCAGTTGGCGAACCGCTTTTCCATGACCTTTGCCATAGCCTGATAATACTTTTCATCAAATGGGATGAACAGATAGGCTTCATTCTGGAACTTATCGGAATAATATTGCTCTGAACCGAAATACTCCAAAGCATAGTTATCAATGTCGCTGGGGAAGTACGGGCTATCCGCCTCGCCATAGTAATATCCAGCAAAGGCTGCGCCCTCCTTGTTGAACAGCGCCCCAAAGAGCTGTCCTTTCAGCTGGTCCCGGATAAAGCCACGCAGATCGGCGCGGCTCAGATCTGCCATAAACGGCTGCACCTGCTCCCAGTACCGCTCCATAAATTCCGCGCTCATCAGATCATGCTCTATGCACCAGCGCAGATAGATTGCCATGTGGTTGTAGGCATTGATCTCATTCACCGGCAAGCCCTTTTCCTGAATGGATTCCAGGTGCCATGCGGCATCGTCCATATCGCCGGTGAATTCTTCCTCTGCAAGCGTTCCTCTGGTGATGGCATTCTGGCGGGTGGGATTAACCACAAAACTGATGCCTGCCATTTTTTTAAGCAGAGCGTCCGCATCATGCTCCATCTTATACTCCATCTCATTCCGATAGAGCGGGATCACCTGATAGAAGTTGACCTCCTCGCCGCTCGGCAAAGTGCAGACTTCACCTCCGTTCCAGACAACATCCTGCGGACCTACCAGAAGTGCGGCGCAGAGTTCCGTATCCTCTGCAAACGGCGATTGCTTATCCATTGTGTGGCCAAAGCCCAGCCATGTATCGTTGGAAATAGGCAGGCGTGCCAACACTTTCAAGAGACCAATCGGCCAGTACCACCGCTCATCCTTCAGGGATTCCTCATCCAGTTTCCAATCCGGTGGCAGAGCGATGGCCAGCTCTGCTCGCTCCAGCTTGTATTCCGCCAGTTCCTCCGGCACATTCATCCGGTGAGCACCCATGCCCATCGTTACCAGTGTGTAATAGTCCCGCTCATCAGAGGGAGGAACAACGCAGATGTCCACATGGATGTCAGGGGAAACCAGCTCATGGAACACATTCTCAAACTCACCAAAGGTGTTTTTGATGTGCTGCTCTATCGCAGACATCTCATCCTCCGAATAAACCTCCGGCTCGCTGTTTTTTCTTGAGGACCAGAAGGCATCCGCCTTCGTGCCGTCCGGGTTCAGGAAAATCTGAAAATACTGATCGTCTCCCGGCTGGTGATAGACAAGACCAATGCGGCGGGTCTGGTCCACAAACACACCTGTTAGAATGCCCTCTGGTTCTCCTTCAGGGGTGTGGGTTAGCCATTCACCGCTGTCCAGCCGTTCCTTGAGCTGCCGCAGCCAGTCGGTTCCCATCTTGGAGAGTCCAGCTTCGTTCATACGGAAGGAAAGCTCCACAAGATGTTCCTTCACCGGGTATTGGAATTCACAGCAGGGGGAATTTTTCTTATAGCTATACCGCTCTGGGTGGAACAGTTCATAAAATTCGGCAAGTCCCGCTTCGTCCACCCGAATGCAGGCTATGGCGCATTGTTTATCATCCGCATTCTCGTCCAGTCCCCGCTGGAGCGTTTGGCCAGCATCGGGATTGATCCAATGGTACCCCATCTGTTCCAGGGTTGCTCCGGCTTTACTCTCCTCCTGCAAGGTCAAGAACTCATAATCGCCCGGCTCCAGTTTTAATCCTTGCTTGACGGCATCCAGCGCACCGGATTTATCGCCAAAATGCGCCCGTAGCTTGCCCAGATGGAGCCAGATCCAGGGGTAGTCCGGCTCCTCCAGAGCGCCCCGCTCCGCATATTCCAGTGCTTCTTCCAGCCTGCCGCAATACATCAACGCCACAGAATACCGGTAGTACCAGGTAGCGCAGCCCGTGGCGTTTTTCTCCGAATCCTTCATCCATTCCGCAGCGCGGTAGTAGTGGATGTAATCGTCCAAGTTAAGGCAGGCAAAGGCATACCAGAGGGCAATCTGTAAATCCTGGTGAGCCTGTTTTTCGCTGAATCGTCCTTTTTCTACGCCGCTTTTGATAAAATTCTCCAGCCAGTCGAGCATTTTCCCAAAGTAAGCGGCAGTTCCTTCGTCAAAGGACTCCAGTATTTCAATATCCTCTGTCGAGAGCAGGGAGCCAGTTTCCTCATGAATATCAGGCTCCGGTTCTTTCTCGTCCAGTAGCGGCACACCGCCCACATCCCGCCGAAATGCGTGGAAGTGAGCATAGGGCAGGTCGCTTCCCTCAAAGAATGCCTGTGCCGCTGTTAGTACAGCGGGCAGATCCCAGGCGATAAAATCCAGATACCCACAATACAGACCAGTGGCCCCACCCAGGAAGGTCACGGCTTCCTCTCCTGCATCCCGTAGGATGGCATCCCGCAGGTTATCCCGGAAATCCAGAATAGCTTTCACTCGTTCCTCACCGGTAAAACCGGACAGCGGGTACAGGAGGAATCCAGCGGCAATGCCATCCTTGTGGTACTCATCCACCATATCACTGCGGGCAGTCAGGTAGTCGTTGATGAGCACCGGCAGGCGGCAGCTTCCAGTATAAACATCCAGCCGCCAGTCAGCCTCCGGGTCCTCCACCG
>DBFWXD010000240.1:0-2254 GCA_048215895.1 Eubacteriales bacterium | reverse complement strand
ATCAAGGCCCTGACTGCCGGAAAAACCTTGGTCATGATCGCGCATCGGATGAAACCAATCCAGGGGGCCGATCAAATCCTTGTACTGGATCAGGGAAGGATTGTGCAGCGGGGCCGTCATTCGGAGCTGATGAAGCAGGGCGGCATCTATGTGGATTTTGTCTGCTCCCGGAGATCCGCAGAATCGTGGCGTATTGCGGAGCGGAAAAGTAACGAGGTTAAAGCGGAGGTATGAGCAAGAAACTATTGGCCCGGATTGGCCTGCTGGTGATTGTCCTGTTCGGCGTCACCATCCTGACCTTCTTTTACACCAACCTGTCCCCGGTAGATGCGGCCGAGGCGCTGGCAGTGCGCCGTTACAACCGTCCCACCCCGCAGCAGGTTGAACTGGTGCGGGGAGAACTTGGGCTCGATCAGCCGATTCTCCAGCAGTACGGCTCCTGGCTTTGGAACGCCCTGCATGGGGATTTCGGAAACTCCTATAACACCGGGCGGCCGATTGTGGAAGAACTGTCGGCTTCCATCCGGCCCACCCTGGTTATGGCTGCCATGGCGCTCCTGTTTGCCACTTTGCTGAGTATTCCGCTGGGGGTGTTGTCCGCCAGCAGAAAAGGCGGCTTGGCGGATCGGAGCATCTACCTGTTCGGCATCATCTGTATGTCTCTGCCGAATTATTGGATCGGCTTCATGCTCCTGCTCGCCTTCGCGGTTTATATCCCCGTTTTCAGCATTATGGGAGCGGATAGCCTGAAGGATTTCATCCTTCCGGCCCTGGCGCTGGCTATTCCTATGGCCGCCGGCAACATCCGTGTGTTTCGGTCCTCGCTCCTGGATGGGTATAACAGCGATTTTGTCCTGTATGCCAGGGCCCGAGGCGTATCGGAGTGGAAAATCGCCAATCTGGTGAGCCGGTTTGCCCTGCCGCCGCTGATCACCATGCTGGCGCAGAGCTTCGGCTTTATGATTGCGGGCAGCGCCATGGTGGAAAGCGTGTTCTCCATCCCGGGGCTGGGGTCCATGCTGGTCACTGCATTGGGAGCCAGAGACACCATTACTATCAATGCGTGTGTACTGCTCACCGCCGTCATTTTCGTCCTGGTCAATTTTATCGCGGACTGCGTGAACGCGCTTCTAAACCCGCAGAGCCAGAAGGGAGGCGGCCTATGATCCGCAAAATCATGCACCGCCCGCAGGCCGTCCTCGGTCTTGCCATGATGCTTCTCGTGTTTCTTGTGATGCTGCTGGCCCCGGTCTTTGCGCCCAATGACCCGATGCAGCTGAATGTGGCCCACAGCTTCGCCCCGCCGGACGCACAGTACCCCCTCGGAACGGACGAGCTTGGACGCTGCATCCTCTCCCGCCTGATCTACGGAGCCAGGGCTTCTCTGAGTATCGCGCTGCCCACACTGCTGTTGCTGGCGGTTATCAGCACCGTGGTGGCTACCCTGTGCGCCTACATCGGCGGGGTGCTGGACCGCATATTTGAAGTGGTCTCCAATATTTTTATGGCCTTTCCCCCGTTCCTCGTTGCCATCACCCTGGTGGGGCTCTTTGAGTCAAAAGCGGCCAGCATCGTCCTGTCTATTGTAATCGCCATGTGGGTCTGGAACGCGAGGGTGGTCCGCACCCATGTGCTTCGGGAGCGGAATCAGCCCTATGTGATCACCTGCCGGATGTCCGGCTGTTCGGAGCTGCGCATTGTGTTCCGGCATATCATCCCCAATATTCTGCCGCACCTTCTGGTTTTGTACAGCACAGGGCTGTCCTCCATCATCATTATGATCTCCAGTTATGCCTTTCTCGGCTTAGGGCTGGAAACAGGGACGGCGGAATGGGGCGCCATGTTTGTAAATGCCAATAAACTGATGTTCAGCCATCCGCAGTTCCTGGTGTATCCGGGGCTCTGCATTCTGTTTGCCGCGGCAGGGTTCAACCTGTTCGGGGAGGCCCTGCGGGACATCTGCGCACCGAGGGAGGGATAGCCATGCTGACAGTTACCAATCTATCCATCCGTACAAAGCAGACAAAGGAAACCCTTGTGCGCTCCGTCAGCTTCTCCGTAAAAAGCGGAGAGGCCCTTGGCCTGATCGGAGAGAGCGGCAGCGGAAAGAGCATGACCAGCAAGTGTATTATGCGGCTGTTGAATCCACGGCTTTTTGACCTGCGCGGAAGTGTGCAATGGAACGGGAAAGAAATGCTTGCGGTGAAGCTGAATGAGCTGGACGGCTATCGGGGCAAGCAGATCAGTATGATCC
>DBFWXD010000024.1:0-1738 GCA_048215895.1 Eubacteriales bacterium | reverse complement strand
GGTGGCTCACCGCCGGCTGGGTAATGCGCAGCTGCTGGGCCGCCCGGGAAAAGTTGAGAAAATTGGCCACCGCCATAAAGCACTCCAGCTGTGTGCTGTTCATGAAAAAGCCCCCTTTGCCCCCGCTCCAATAACGGGAATCTATAAACATCTTTTATAGAATATAGCACATTTGAATTTCACATACAAGAAAAATCGTGCTATAAAAAGTAAGGGTCAAAACTATTTTGCCTTTAACCAACGCAAAGAAGGGAGCTTATGACAACGCAAGCCAAAGAGCGAATCCTGCGGGACAACCGGCGCATCTCCATTCAGGTGGAGCAATGGATCAACGGCACCATGGCTCTGTGGGGGCTCACCGCCGCCCAGGTACAGGTGCTGCTGTATGTACTGGACCACAGCGACCAGGGTACCTCTCTCACCCAGATTCACCGGGAATATGGCTACTCCATGGCCGCCCTGTCCTGCATCGTCAAACGCCTGCGGGAAAAGGGATACATCCAGGTGGAACCCTGGGCCGGGGACGAGCGGCGCAAACTGCTTTTCGCCACCCAGACGGCGAAAGAGCTTCAGCACCACCTGGACCACTCCACCCAGCAGCTGCACCGGCAGCTGTACCGGGACTTTTCACCCCAAGAACTCTGCGAACTGGACCGGCTGCAGCACAAGCTGCTCAACAGCCTGTCCGCACTCACCCATCCAGCAAAGGAGGAACCATCACCATGAAATCTGTTCTTCGGCAGCTGGGGCGCTTTCGGAAAGACGCCCTTGCCTGTGTGGGCCTGACCACCCTGGAGGTCATCACAGACATCCTGCTGCCCTTTATCACCGCCATCATCATTGACCAGGGTCTGGAAAAGGGGGACCTGCCCACCGTCTACCGCTACGGCGTGCTGATGGTGGTCATGGCCTTCCTGGGCCTGATCTTCGGCGCTCTGGCCGGCAAACACGCCGCCGCTGCCTCCGCCGGTCTGTCCGCCAATCTGCGCCAGGCCATCTATCACAACATCCAGACCTTTTCCTTCTCCAACATTGACAAGTTCAGCGTCCCCGGCCTGGTCACCCGCATGACCACCGACATCACCAACGTGCAAAACGCCTTTATGATGGTCATTCGAGTGGCGGTACGTGCGCCTCTCACCTTTGTGTTCAGCTACATTATGTGCCTGATCATCAGCCCCAAGCTGAGCCTCACCTTCCTTATCGCCGTGTTCTTCCTGATTGCGGTGCTGGGCCTCATTATGGTGGTTACCATGAAGATCTTCAACCAGGTCTTCCGCAAGTATGACGACCTGAACGCCAGCGTCCAGGAAAACATCTCCGCCATCCGGGTGGTAAAGGCCTTTGTCCGGGAAGACTATGAGAATGAAAAGTTCTCCCGGGCCTCTCAGAACCTCTACCGCATGTTTGTCAAGGCGGAGGGCCTGCTGGCCTTTAACAGTCCGGCCATGATGACGGCGGTATACTTCTGCATTATCATGGTCTCCTGGATGGGCTCTCAGTTCATTGTAGCCGGGGATATGACCTCCGGCAACCTGACCAGCCTCTTCAGCTACGTGATGAGCCTTCTCATGAGCCTGATGATGCTCTCCATGGTGGTGGTCATGATTTCCATGTCTATGGCCAGCATTCGGAGAATTGACGAGGTGCTCAAGTGATATGTACCCAGAATTCTGGACACATAAAAAATTGAATTAGGTGCACATGGATGCCTCTCTGAATTTTGTAGGAGGCATCC
>DBFWXD010000239.1:0-5037 GCA_048215895.1 Eubacteriales bacterium | reverse complement strand
GGAAGAACTTCTCCATCATCAGCAGCACGAAGAAGTAGAGGCCCCACAGCAGATAGTTCCAGCTGGCGCCGTGCCAGATGCCCGTGGCGGCCCACACCACCAAAAGGTTAAACATCCACCGGGGCTTGGAGCAGCGGTTGCCCCCCAGGGGGATGTACAGGTACTCCCGGAACCAGGTGCTTAGAGAGATGTGCCAGCGCCGCCAGAACTCGGTGATGCTTTTGGAGATGTAGGGGTAGTTGAAGTTGGGCAGAAATTCAAAGCCCAGCATACGGCCCAGACCCACGGCCATGTCGGAATAGCCGGAGAAGTCAAAGTAGATCTGGAAGGTGAAGGCCAGCACGCCCAGCCAGGCGCCGGCCACCGTCAGCTCCCCGGGGGCCATGGCCTTGTAGGCCTCCCAGAGCATACCCACGTTGTTGGCGATGAGCAGCTTCTTGCCCAGGCCCACCATAAAGATCTGCACACCGGCGGAGAACTTGTCCACGGTGCAGGTGCGCTCGTTAATCTGGTCCCCCAGGTCCTTATACTTGATGATAGGACCGGCGATGAGCTGGGGGAAGAGGGTGACGAAGGTACCGAAGTTGATGATGTTGCGCTGGGCGCGGGTATCTCCCCGGTACACGTCGATGGTGTAGCTCATGGTCTGGAAGGTGTAGAAGGAGATGCCGATGGGCAGGTGAATGCCCAGCACGGGCATGAAGGTGAGCCCCATGGACTGGAGGGAGCCGGCGATGAAGTCCCAGTATTTAAAGAAGAACAGCAGCGCCAGGTTAAAGACGATGGAGGAGGCGACCGCCATCCGCGCGCCCTTGTCGTTGCCCTTGCTTTTGCACCGCTCGACCAGCAAGCCGTGGGTAAAGTCGATGGCAGTGGAGAGAAACATGATGGCCACATACTGCTGCTCGCCCCAGTAGTAGAAGAAGAGGGAGGCGCATAAGATGACCAGGTTGCGAAGCTTCCGGGGCACCAGGTAGTAGACCAGCATGGTGAGCACCAGGAAGTAGAACAGAAAAATTGGGGTGGAAAAGACCATGGCCCTGCTCCTTTGCGTTAAACGTTAAAATTGACAGAGAAAAGGGGCCGCCGTGTCAGCGGCCCCTATGATGATACCACATTTGTGGAGGGATTAAAACAGGTCGTTAAAGGCGGAGACGATGTCGTCGCAGTTCTCGTGGACCACCATCATCACATAGTTGCCGTTGGAGACCACGCGGGAGTTGTTCTTCCACTGCTCGGTGGGGCCGGGATACCAGGCGCCGCCGGGGTTCTCGCCGTCGCCGGCCATGTAGTTGATCCGGGCCTGGAGAATGCCCTTCACAGTGTCCACGTCCTTGCTGTCCTTCACCTGGACCAGGACAAACTCACCGTTGTTCATGGTCATCATGGTGCAGTAGACCAGGCACTGCTCGGTGCTCACGCCGGACAGACCGCTATAGAGGGAGTCCATGAGGGAGGCGTCGGCCAGCTGGAGGTGAGAGAACTCATAGTCGGCCATCATCTGGCTGGCAAAGGCGGACAGGTCCACATTGGAGCTCTGGGAGCCGGAGGAGGAGCTGCCGGAAGAGCTGCCGGAGCCGGAAGAGGAGCTGCCGCTGGAGGAGCCGCCGTTGTTGGGCTTTTCCTCCTCCACCCGCACCCGGACGATGCAGGAGGCGGACAGGCCGGTGTCCTCGTCGGTGACGGTGATGGTGGCGCTGCCCTCGCCCACGGCGGTGACCACGCCCTTCTCGTCCACGGTGGCCACCTTCTCGTCGCTGGACTTCCAGCTCTGCTCGCCGCCGGCGGGCTCCGCCTTGGCCTTCAGCTGCCAGGTGGCCCCGGTCTTGAACAGGGGGAAGTCGCTCTTGCTCAGGGACAGGGAGCGCTCCGCGGTGGGCTCTTCGGTCGCGCTGGAGGAGCCGTCGGGGCTGGAGGCGTCGGGAGCGGAGCTGTCAGGGTTGGAGCCGTCGGGATTGGAGGCATCCGGGGCAGACAGGTCCCCCTCCAGGCTGCCGGAGGCGCTGGAAGAGCTGGAGGAACTGGAAGAGCTGGAAGAGCTGGAGGAGGTGCTGCTGCTTCCGCCGCCGCAGGCGGACAGCAGGATCAGGGCGCAGGCCAGGGCTGCGGCAAAGATACGTCTTTTCATAGGTTACAAAACTCCTTTTCTAGGGGCTGTCGATTGCAGCGTGATGTTGGTTACGCTGGCTTTGACGTTTGAAGAGGGAGAAAGGTTCCCGCATTTGAAAAAATTTTGCCGGATTTTTTCCCGGGGACCTATTATACTGTGTCCCGCTGCGGTTGACAAGAGAAATTGGCTGGGGCGGCAGAATTTCCACAGCGTTCCCTCTTGACAAAGGGGAGGGGGAGGCATATAATCTAGACAAACATATGAATAAATGTTCATATATTAGGAAGGAGATGAAGCTATGGGACGGGATGTGGCCCCCTGCTGCCAGGAGCAGCAGATCCACCCGGAGGCACTGGAAAAGGTGCGCTCTCTGCTGCCCCCGGACGAGCGGCTTTATGATCTGGCGGAGCTGTTTAAGATCTTTGGGGACAGCACGCGGCTGAAAATCCTCTATGCCCTGCTGGAGGGGGAGCTGTGCGTGTGCGACCTGGCGGGGCTGATGGCAGTGAGCCAGAGCGCCGTGTCCCACCAGCTGCGGGTGCTGAAAAACAGCAAGCTGGTGAAATTCCGCCGTTCGGGCAAAACCATCTACTATTCTCTGGCGGACAGCCATGTGGAAAGCATCTTAAGCCAGGGTATGGAACACATTGAAGAATAAAAAAGGAGGGGCAGAACATGAAAAAGACCTATAAAATGGAGGACCTGGACTGCGCCAACTGCGCGGCCAAAATGGAGGCGGCTATTCGGAAGATTGAGGGCGTCACCGGAGCCAGCGTGAGCTTTATGGCCCAGAAGGTAACCATCGAGGGAGAGGACGAGCGCTTTGAGGAGATCCTCAAGGAGGCGGTAAAGGTCTGCAAAAAGGTGGAGCCTGACTGCCGCATCCTCATCAAGTAAGGGAGTGACGTTGCGGTGACCGGAAAGCAGAAACGAAACCTCAGACGCATTCTTCTGGCGGGGGTGCTGCTGGTGGCAGCCAGCCTCATTCCCCGGGAGATCTTTCTTCAGCCCACCTGGATGATCCAGTTTGTGGACCCGGGACAAAGCGGCGCCATACCGCCCCAGTGGGCCCAGACGGGGGGCACCATCTACTCCTGCCCCCGGCTGCTGCTGTTTCTCATTCCCTATGCCCTGGTGGGCTGGGATGTGCTGTGGAAGGCCCTGCGCAACATCAAAAACGGCCAGGTCTTTGACGAAAACTTCCTCATGTCGGTGGCCACTGTGGGGGCCATGGCCATGGGCGAGTATGCCGAGGGCGTGGCGGTGATGCTCTTCTACCAGGTGGGAGAGCTCTTTCAGAGCGTGGCCGTCCACCGCAGCCGCCGCTCCATCGCCCAGCTGATGGACATCCGCCCGGACAGCGCCAATGTGGAGCGGGACGGGGAGCTGTGCGAGGTAGACCCGGAGGAGGTAGCGGTGGGGGAGACCATCGTGGTCAAGCCCGGAGAGCGGGTGCCCCTGGACGGCAAGGTGCTGGAGGGCAGCTCCGCCCTCAATACCGCCGCCCTCACCGGCGAGTCTCTGCCCCGGGATGTGGAGCCGGGAGATGAGGTCATCTCCGGCTGTGTCAACCTGTCCGGTCTGCTGCGGGTGGAGGTCAGCAAGCCCTACGGCCAGTCCACCGTGGCCAGAATTCTGGATCTGGTAGAAAACTCCAGCGAGAAAAAGGCCAAGGCGGAGCACTTCATCACCAAATTCGCCCGGTACTATACCCCCATCGTGGTCTTTGCCGCCCTGGCGCTGGCCGTGGTGCCCTCCCTGCTGGACGGACAGTGGGGGGTGTGGACCTACCGGGCCCTCAACTTCCTGGTGGTGTCCTGTCCCTGCGCCCTGGTTATCTCCATCCCGCTGAGCTTCTTCGGAGGTCTGGGCGGGGCGTCCCGCCGGGGCATTCTGGTCAAGGGCAGCAACTATCTGGAGGCCCTGGCCAACACCGGCGTGGTGGTCTTCGACAAGACGGGCACCCTCACCCGGGGGGAGTTCTCTGTGACGGAGGTAAAGACCCTGGCCGGAACGGAGCAGGCGCTGCTGGAGACCGCGGCCCTGGCCGAGCAGTTCTCCACCCACCCCATCGCCCGGGCCATCCGGGCGGCCTGGGGGCAGGAGCCCGACCGGGACCGGGTGCAGGATGTGGAGGAGCAGGCCGGCCACGGCGTGCGGGCCGTCATCGACGGGCAGGAGGTGCTGGCCGGCAGATGGAAGCTGCTGGAGGAACACGGCATTCCCATGCCCGGCACAGAGGAGGAGCTGCCCGGCACCGCCGTCCATGTGGCGGCGGGGGGACAGTATCTGGGGTACCTGCTGGTGGCCGACCAGGTGAAGGAGGGGGCCGCCCAGGCCCTCCGGTCCCTGAAGAAATCCGGGGTGCGCCAGTGCGTCATGCTCACCGGTGACAGCGAGCCCGCCGCCCGGGCGGTGGCCGGAGCGCTGGAGCTGGACCAGGTCTATGCCCGCCTGCTCCCGGGGGACAAGGTGGAGAAGGTGGAGCAGCTTCTGTCCGGCAAGCAGCCGGGGGAGAAGCTGGTCTTTGTGGGCGACGGCATCAACGACGCCCCCGTCCTCACCCGTGCGGACATCGGGGTGGCCATGGGAGCCCTGGGCTCCGACGCGGCCATCGAGGCCGCCGACGTGGTGCTCATGGACGACGATCTGGGCAAGCTGGCCCTGGCCATCTCCATCGCCCGGAAGACCATGACCATCGTGAAGGAAAATACCGTCTTTGCCATCGGGGTCAAGTTCCTGGTGCTGGTGCTGTCCGCCCTGGGCCTGGCCAACATGTGGGCGGCGGTATTTGCCGACGTGGGCGTGTCGGTGCTGGCCATTCTCAACGCCTCCCGTATGCTGGGGGGAAAATAAACGAAAACTCCGCCTGGGGGTTCCACAGGAACCCGGGCGGAGTTTTTTTGTGCTATCGAGCGTGGCTGGAG
>DBFWXD010000238.1:0-2798 GCA_048215895.1 Eubacteriales bacterium | reverse complement strand
GTGTGCACATAAACGGAGAAAGGAGCGGGTGCTGTGAAGAAGCGTTGGATTGGGCTGGCATTGGTGCTGGCTATGATGCTGTCCCTGAGCGGCTGCCTGTTCCGCTCGCCGGAGGACCTCTACCGCCAGCCGGAGAAATCGGCGGGATATGAAAAGCTCAATGAGGCAATTCGCAAGGTGCGTACCGCACTGGAAGTGAACTACGGGGTGAGCGTGGAGGACGCCGGCATTGTAGCGGGCGATAACACCGCCAATATCCAGCTTCAGGACCTGGACGGAGACGGCACCCGTGAGAGCGCGGTGACGTTCCTGCGGGTTCCCGGTGTGACCAAGCCGCTGAAGATCGTGGTATTTACCCAAGTGGGGGAGGAGTATGAGGTCGCCGGTATCGTGGAAGGCGAAGGAAGCTCCGTTTACAGCATTGAATACCGGCAGGTCAATGAGACGGGCCGGAAAGAGCTGGTCGTCAACTGGCAGATCAGCACGGGGGCCTATCAGCTGGGGGTCTACACCCTGGACGAGCTGGTGCCTGTGGAAGTTGGAAACGAGTCGGCCGGCAAGAGCGATTCCGTCCAGCTGGATTTTTCCAAGCTTACCGGAAGTGAGCTGCTGCTCACCTGGTGCAGCGTGGCCAGCGATGGCAGCAGCGGTGCACGGCTGACGGACATTGATCAGGACACCCGGACGGAGCTTGCTGTGATTCGGGTGGATTCCAGCGGCATGAACAGCTATGTGGAGCTGTTTGGCTGGCGAAATGGTGCAATGGCCTCCCTGGGCACGGTGAACCTGTCCAAGGGAATTACGGAGCTGAACCGGGTGCGTTTGAACTATTTGTCCGGGCAGCCCGAGCCGCCCGCCCTCTATATTACCAGCACCCTGGCCAACGGCTGCAAGGCCATTGATGTGGTAGCCTGGATGGATGGAAAGCTGAAGGACCTTACATTGGATGAAGCGGGAATCAGCCGGGAGATCCTCCAAGGGTATACAGAAGTGACTCCCACGGATATCAACGGGGATTATGTTCTGGAAATCCCGTCCCCCAATCCGCTGCCGTCCTACGGAGAGAACTATTCCACCGACTTCTGGCTCATCGACTGGTGTCAGTATGATGACGACGGGCACCGCAATCACGTGATGACCACCTACCACAATGTGTCCGATGGCTGGTATCTGGAGATTCCGGAGAGCTGGCGGGACCAGATCACCATATCCCGCAACGATCAGGTAACCGGTCAGCGAGAAGTGATCTTTTCCCGCTGGATGGGAGAGGATGAAGAGCCCGAGCCCTTCCTGAGCATCTACCGCATCTCCAGCAGCCGCGGCTCGCAGGTGACGGAGAATGGCTGGTTCCTGCTGCGGGAAGAGGAGAATGTCATCTATGCCGCGCAGTTCCATGGCAATTGGGACTGTGGACTGGACGAACAGGGCCTGAGAGACCGGGTCAAGACCATCCAGACCAGCTGGTATTACGAATAAGCCGGGCTTGCCCGGAACAAAGCGCTTGATCGCTTCAAGCACAGGGAAAGAGGAACATTGCATGCGAAAGGTATTGGTACTGGAGGACGAAGAGAATATCCGCAGCTTTGTGGTAATCAACCTGAAGCGTGCGGGGTATCAGACCATCGAGGCTGGTACCGGAGAGGACGCCCTTTTGGCCCTGAAGGACAATCCTGACATCAAGGTGGCTCTGCTGGACATCATGCTGCCGGGAATTGACGGCTTTGAGGTCTGCCGCCGTATCCGGGCCATGGACAATAAGATCGGCATTATTATGCTGACAGCCCGGGCCCAGGAGATGGACAAGGTGACCGGCCTGATGACCGGGGCGGACGACTATGTGACAAAGCCCTTTTCTCCCGCGGAGCTCACCGCCCGGGTGGACGCCCTGTTCCGCCGTACCGGCGGCGATGCGGCGCCGGCCTCTGCCGACGAGATCAGCGACCCGCCCTTCCTGCTGAACACACGAAACCGCACCCTGGAGAAAAACGGCCAGTGGGTGAAGCTGACCCAGGTGGAGTATGCCATCATCAAGCTGTTTATGGAAAACCCCGGCAAGGCCCTCTCCCGGGAAGAAATTTTGGACACCGTTTGGGGAAAGGATTACTTTGGCGAACTGAAGATTGTGGACGTGAATATCCGCCGTCTGCGTATTAAGATCGAAGACAACGCCCAAAAGCCCACCTATGTCAATACCGTGTGGGGCTATGGCTACAAGTGGAGAAATTGATGATTTGGCCAAATGAAAACCCAAGCAAATGAATGGGCAAGGAGGTGAAGGAGCATGGCCAAGACCACGCAGATTCAGGACAAGGTAAAAATCCGGGGCATCCGCCGCAGATGGCTGCTGAACAGCGTAGGCATTGTCGCCCTGATTATCGTTTTGGCTGTGTCTGCCTTTGCCGTCTCGCTGGTGAACTACTATTACACGGAAACCGCCGATTCCCTGGAGCGCAAGGCCAGCTCCACGGCGAATGGTTTTCGCCTTTACACGCGCTCGGATTACCGGACTGCCGCCCAGCAGACCGTAAACAGTTATGAGGACAAA
Organism: Eubacteriales bacterium; assembly: GCA_048215895.1. Classification (GTDB taxonomy): domain Bacteria; phylum Bacillota; class Clostridia; order Oscillospirales; family Oscillospiraceae; genus Lawsonibacter. Next base: position 253 of record DBFWXD010000238.1, on the reverse strand, counting down.
AGCCGGCTGGAGCTCCAGTTTTTGGATACATCGGGGGCGGTTCTCTACTCAGGCAACGATCTGACTGCCGGCTCTACTCCCAATACCCCCGACATTCAAACAGCCATGGAAAGCAAGAGCGCCGCGTCCTGGCAAGGGAAAGACCCTTCCACCGGAGAGCGGATTTTGGCTGCCTCCTGCCCGGTGATCTACCAGGGAGATGTGGTAGGTGTCATCCGGTATGTGACGTCCTTGTCCGGCATTGACCGGCAGT
>DBFWXD010000237.1:0-3219 GCA_048215895.1 Eubacteriales bacterium | reverse complement strand
GAAGGTGGCCGACCTCCACCCCCAGGTGCTGATGCTGTTCGGATCGCTGGGCGCAGCGGACTTAGACCTGTTTTTGGAGTACTCGCAAAAGGAAAATCTCCGACTTTATATTATCATCCTACCCAATAAGCAGCATCAGGTGGACGAGCCAGTGACAGAGACCGCCAACAGCGGTACGGCCCACCTCTATTTCGTGCCGAAATTAACTGACGGCACGCTGCTGAAGGTGCTGGAGGATATCCGCACGACGCAGCTCAGCGCCGCCCCCAGCAGCGTGATATCCGGCAGCCTGCTGGAGGACGAGAAATCATCGCTTGCGCAGCTTCGGCAGTCTTTTCCGGATGTGGCGTGCGATCTTCTATGGCTGCATTTGGATGCCGTTTCGATTTTGATGCGCAGGCAGATCGAGAGCGTTTTAAACGATCACGCCCAAGAGGGCTGGCTGCGTTGGCTCAGATGGCGGCAGGATATCTTCCTGATCCTGGTCTATTCGGAAGAGGGAGAAGACCAGGTTATGACGAGGTGGCTGATGAACGGCGATTTCGGTAATTCTCAGCTTTTGCTTGCAGGGCCTCTCCGCGCTGAGGAGATGGAGGACGCGGTTGTGCGTTTGCAGCGTCTGGACGGCCTGCGTTATTTTACAGCAGATGTGCGTTTCCTTCATGAGAACTCGGATATTGCCCGCCCCAAGATGGTCTATCCTGATCTATTCTCCATACTTGTCCGATTGCTGCTGGCTTCCCTGCGTGATGAGGAAAAGACGGCAGCCCAGCAGATCCGGGAACTGTACCTGAGGCAAATCAAGCCCTCAATGAGTTTTGCCATTCTGCAATTGGGGCGGCATATGCTGCATTGGATCTATCAGACACTGAGCAGGCCAAATGCACAACCAGCAGAGCAGCCCACTGAGCAGTTTCATTCCATTGAGGATGAGATGCAGTTTGCCATCGCTTCCTGGGAGGCATTTTTAAAAAAAAGAAAACCGGTGCCGCTGTTACCACCAGTAGAGAAAACGTTGGAGTATCTGCACGCCAACTATGCCTCTAACATTGGCCTGAAGAAACTGGCCGATGAACTTGACCTATCAGAATCCAGCCTGAGCAAGCAGTTCAAGCAGCAGGTGGGTTGCGGAATCGTTACGTACCGCAACCATCTGCGCGTCTATATGGCGGCGCTGATGCTGTTGCAGAGCACGCGGCCGGTAAGCCAGGTGGCGGAGAAGACGGGATTCTGGGATGTCAAGTATTTCAGCCGTGTATTCCGCAAAATCATGGGGGAGTCCCCCGCGCAGTATCGTAAGCTGGCTGGAGAAAAAAGGGAGGGAGAATCGCTCATATGAGAGGAGTCAGGATGTACAAACCGGAATATGCAACAGTGGGCAATTTTTTGGAGCCTCGGATTACCAGTGAGGATGAGGTGAAGATCCGGGTACATTACTGCGCGATCAACTCGGACGATTACTCCATGTATATGGGAAAACTAAAATCCCGTTACACTGGTTATGGCTTGCTCAACGAATTCAGCGGCGTAATCACGCAGGTGGGAAGTGCCAGCGAATCCGCAGGCTTTGCCGTGGGTGACCCGGTCAGCGGGACCATGTTTTCCCCCTGCGGCATGTGCCCTATGTGCCGCAGCAACCGGCAGGACCTCTGTGTCGAATTGAATGGCGATGCCTGCTTAAATGAGTTTATCGTGATCAACAACCGCAAAGTCGTGCGGCTGCCACAACAACTTCCTCTGCGCCAGGGGGCGCTGTTTTGGCTGGCGGCCTGCTGTATGCGTTGCGTGGAGCGAATGCAAGTGCAGACTGGGCAGACAGTACTGATCCATGGTGCCGGCAGCAACGGGCTGATGCTGCTGCAGTTGATCCGCAAGCGGCTGCCGCGGCTGGTGGTGGTCAGCGATCCGCTGCCGGACAAGCGGGAACTTGCTCGGCAGATGGGGGCGGATGTGGTCCTCGACCCCTATCAGGACCAACTGAAGGAGCAAACCCTCCAGTTGACGAATGGATTTGGATTCGACCACATTGTCGACGCCTCCGGTGCGGTGGAGGTCATGTCGAATACCGCCAATCTGCTGTGTCGGGGCGGGCGGCTGATGCTGTACTCCAACTACCGGCCCGGCAACACCGTCTCCCTCGACCTGGCGGATATCTATTGGAAGGAGTATACTGTTACCAGCTGCTATAATCCGACCTATGCGCCCTACACGGCCAATGCGGACTTTATGACCCAGTTGGATCTGGAGCATCTGATCGGCGCCGAATTCCCGCTGGATGAGGTAAATGAGGCCTTTACGGCATATGCGACCCACCGCTATCAGCGCATTTTAATTCATCTGTAAGCCGTTCGGCTGAAACTCCCCGCCATCCTGTTTATTCCTCCCAGGATGGTGGGGAGTTTTTTCGTCAAGATTCTCCACGTCTCAGATAATTTCCGCTAGGATATGAAATAATCCACCTTTTACGGGCGGAAAACGGATTTTTCCCCTTTCAGGCACCTGTTTGGACATTGTATAATATAGACGGAAGAAGTTCCTTGCTATTGAATGATTTTATACAAATTAGCGGTTAACATCTTCCAATCAGACGCACTCATTCAACTTACATCAAAAGGAGGTTTTTGATATGAATGTTAGTCCAGAGCGCGTAAAAGAATTGAGACGCAAGGCAAATCAAATCCGGAGAGACATCTGTGTCACAACCAGCAAAATCGGTTACAGCCACCTTGGCGGCGGTATGTCCATGACCGACCTTGTCACGGCGCTTTACTATGATTTTCTGAACTTTGATCCGCAGAATCCACGTGATCCGGACCGTGACCGATTTGTACTTTCCAAGGGCCACTGTGCTCATGTTCTGTACAATATCTTCGTTGACAAGGGGATGTACACCAAAGAGGAACTGTGGAACGAGTACAACCAGATCGGCGGCCGTTTCGGTATGCATCCGAACTACCTCTATATCCCAGGTATCGACGCATCCACCGGTTCTCTTGGTCAGGGTATGGCACTGGCAATTGGTATGGCGCTGGCCGGCAGATTGGACAAGAAGAACTACCGCGTTGTCTGCCTCACCGGCGATGGCGAACTACAGGAAGGTTCCAACTGGGAGGCATTCATGTGCGCCGGGCACTATGGACTGGGCAATCTGGTGACCATTGTTGACAAAAACCGCGTTCAGGCCGTGGGCTGGACCAAGGATATCATGGATATCGATCC
>DBFWXD010000236.1:0-2630 GCA_048215895.1 Eubacteriales bacterium | reverse complement strand
ACCCGGGATAAGGGAAAAAGCGCCGCAATTACCACTTGTCACCGCTGCGTTGTAAAGGGAGATAGCCTGTCAGCTTCCATTGCCGCGGCCTCCATTCTGGCCAAGGTGAGCCGGGACCACTATATGCTGGAACTGGCTGAGGAGTACCCCCAGTATCGCTTTGACAAGCACAAGGGCTACGGTACCAAACTCCACTATGAGCTTCTGCGCACCTATGGTCCCAGTCCGGTCCACCGCAGAACCTTTTTGAAGAACCTATGAGCGGGCAGGAGAGCAGACTGCTGGGCCGGTGGGGAGAGGCGCTGGCAGCGGATTTTCTGCGGCAGAGAGGCTATTCCATCCTGGAAGCCGGGTGGCGGTGCCGGTTTGGGGAGATCGACCTGATTGCCGTGGATAAGACGTATTTGTGCTTCGTCGAGGTAAAGCTGAGAAAATCCGCCGCTTATGGAGCCCCGAGGGAATTTGTGAACTGGCGCAAGCAGGAAAAGCTGCGCCTGACCGCCCAGCTATACCTCATGCGGCACCCTACGGACCTCCAGCCACGGTTTGATGTGGTGGAAATCTACGCCCCTCAGGGGATGGAGACCCAGCGGCCGGACATTCATATGTTAGAAAATGCCTTTTAAAGCAATTTCCGCGGCTTTTTCCCAAAATCCCTTGACCATGGGGCGGGAAGCTGGCATAATGAGATACTAGATATTGTGCGGACTATGTGCCGCAAGACGACTTCAGTGAAGATGGGAAGGATCGCCATGCAGTATATCAGTACCAGAAACGTAGGCTTTCAGTGTTCCGCTTCCCAGGCCATTGTCCAGGGCCTGGCCAAGGACGGCGGTCTGCTGACGCCCTTTTACATTCCCAAGCTGCCCAACAAGGCTCTGGAGGAAATGAAGTCCATGTCCTACCAGCACCGGGCCGTGTACATTATGAAGCAGTTCTTGGAGGAGTTTTCCGTCAAGGAGCTCACCGACTTTGCCAATGCCGCCTATGGGCCTGAGAAGTTTGACACCCCCGCGGTCGCTCCTGTGCGCACGGTGGATGGGAACACCCACTGCCTGGAGCTGTGGCACGGCCCCACCTGTGCCTTTAAGGACATGGCACTTCAGATGCTGCCCCACCTGCTGTCCGCCTCTCTGGTGAAGACCGAGGAGGAGAAGACTGCCTGCATCCTGGTGGCCACCTCCGGTGACACGGGCAAGGGAGCGCTGGAAGGCTTTAAGGATGTGCCCCGGACCAAGATCCTGGTGTTCTATCCCAAGGACGGCGTGTCTGAGGTACAGCAGCTCCAGATGGTCACCCAGGAGGGAAACAACGTGGGCGTGGCCGCCGTGTACGGCAACTTCGACGACGCCCAGACCGGCGTGAAGCGCCTGTTCTCCGACCAGGAGCTGGCCAAGGAACTGGCGGACAAGGGGTATTTCTTCTCCTCCGCCAACTCCATCAACTGGGGCCGCGTGCTGCCTCAGATCGTCTACTACATCTCCGCCTACTGCGACCTGCTCCGGGACGAGAAGATCGAGCCTGGGCAGAAGGTCAACGTATGCGTGCCCACCGGCAACTTCGGCAACATCCTGGCTGCCTACTACGCCCGGGAGATGGGAGTGCCCATTGATCAGCTGATCTGCGCTTCCAACAGCAACAACGTCCTCACCGACTTCATCCGTACCGGCGTCTATGACCGCAACCGGGCGTTCTACAACACCATGTCGCCCTCTATGGATATCCTGATCTCCTCCAACCTGGAGCGGCTGCTCTTTGCTCTGACCCAGGACACCGACGAGGTGAAGGGATATATGAAGGAGCTGAACGCTTCCGGTCGGTACCAGGTCCGTGACCGGGTGAAGGAGAAGCTGCAGAAGCGCTTCAAGGGCTATTTCTGCGACGATAAGGAGACCCAGCGGGTGATTCGGGAGATGTACGACGACCACGGCTACCTCATTGATACCCACACCGCCGTGGCCTTCTCCGCCCTGGAGCAGTACCGGAAGGAGACCGGAGACGATACGGCTTGCATCGTGGCCTCCACCGCCAGCCCCTTCAAGTTCTGCAACAGCGTACTGGAGGCTCTGGGGGAGAGTGAGATTGCCCAGGGACTGGACGCCCTGGATCAGCTTGCCGCCAAGTCCGGCCAGCCCGCTCCCACCCCGCTGGCTGGTCTGCGTGACAAGCAGGTTCGCTTTACGGAGACTGTGGAGAAAGACCACATGGTGGACGCAGTGCGGAATATGCTGGGGTGAGCTATGGCCCTGTACGCCATCGGAGACACCCATCTGTCCCTGAGCAGCAATAAGCCCATGGATGTGTTCGGCGGAGGCTGGACCGGCTATGTGGACAAGCTGCGGGAGGGATTTTCACAAGTGGGGGAGGAGGACACCGTAGTCATCTGCGGCGATGTGTCCTGGGGCATGAGCCTGGAGGAGGCGAAGGCGGACTTTGCCTTTCTGGATGCCCTGCCCGGGAAGCGGAAGCTGCTGCTGAAGGGCAACCACGACTACTGGTGGACCACCGCCGCCAAAATGGAACGCTTTTTTGCAGAAAACGGTTTCTCCACCCTGGAGATTCTCCACAACAACTGCCGCCTGTATGGCGGTGTGGCTCTGTGCGGGACCCGGGGCTGGTTCTATGAGGAG
>DBFWXD010000235.1:0-14266 GCA_048215895.1 Eubacteriales bacterium | reverse complement strand
CGCCCTGATTCTCTCGGACAGCGGCATGCCCGACCGCACCGCCGCCATCCTGGGCAGCGAAAAGGCCCGGCAGGCGGTCTATGAGCGCCTGCTGTCCGACGCCAAACTGCTGGAGTCGGCGGGCTGCACGGCCATCGCCGTGCCCTGCAACACCTCCCACTTTTTCCTGGACAAGGTGCAGGAGCAGATCTCCATCCCCATCATCCACATGATCCGGGAGACCGCCAAGCTGCTGGCCTCCCAGGGCTACAAGCGCCCTGGCATCCTGGCCACCGACGGCACCATCCAGACCGGCCTATACCAGAAGGAATTTTCCGCCGCTGGAATACAGGCCGTCGTCCCTTCCCCCCAGGCCCAGGAGTTGGTCATGTCCCTCATCTACGACGACATCAAGGCCGGGCGGGATGGCGACCCCCAGAAGTTTGCAGGCATTCACCAGGACCTGCTGAATCAGGGCTGCGACTGCGGGGTGCTGGCCTGCACGGAGCTGTCCGTCTTTGCGGACAAGCACCACCTGCCCCCCTTCTACACCGACGCCATGGCCGTGCTGGCTGAGCGGGCCGTCCAGGCCTGCGACAAGCCCCTGCGCCATATTTTTATCAAATAAAAGAGGTGCCCTATGGTACACACACTGAAGGAATATCTCGCCCTGCTGGAGAAGGAACACCTGCTCTGCGCCCCCATTTCCCCGGAAATGGACCCGGAGGCCCCCATCGCCCTGGTCTCCTACGACTCCCGGGAGGTGGTGCCCGGCACCCTGTTTATCTGCAAGGGCGCCCACTTTAAGCCCGAGTTTCTGGACATGGCCCGGGAGAAGGGGGCCATCGCCTATGTGAGTGAAACCGCCTATCCCCAGGCGGGGCTGCCCGGCATTCTGGTCAATGACATGCGCCGGACCATCGCCCCCCTGGCCGATCTCTTCTATGACCATCCCTCCGGGCGGCTGAAGGTCATCGGCCTGACGGGCACCAAGGGCAAGTCCTCCACCTCCTACTACCTGAAGTATATTCTGGACGAATATATGCAGGAGAAGGGGGGCAAGGAGAGCGGCATCGTCTCCTCCATCGACACCTACGACGGCGTGGAGCGCTTCGAGTCCCACCTCACCACCCCCGAGCCCCTGGAGCTCCAGCGCCACTTTGCCAATGGAGCCCAGACCGGGATGGAATACCTCACCATGGAGGTGTCCAGCCAGGCGCTGAAGTACCACCGCTCCCTGTGCACCGACTTTGCCGCCACCTGTTTCCTCAACATCGGCTACGAGCACATTTCCCCCATTGAGCACCCCGACTTCGAGGACTACTTCTCCTCCAAGCTGAAGATCTTTGCCCAGGGGGCGGTCAACTGCGTCAACCTGGACTGTGAGCACGCCGACCGCATCCTGGCCGCCGCCCAGGCCGCCGGAAAGCCGGTATATACCTTCTCCCAGAAAAACGAACAGGCAGACGTGTACGCCTCCCAGGTGCGCAAGCGGGGCAACGACATTCTCTTCCGGGTGCGCACCCGCCGCTTCTTCCGGGAGTTCCGGCTGACTATGCCGGGCCTTTTCAACGTGGAAAACGCCCTGGCCGCCATCGCTGTGTGCGAGGGGCTTCAGATCCCTGAGCGGTGCATCTATGTGGGCCTGATGAAGGCCCGGGTGCCCGGGCGGATGGAGGTCTACTCCAACGCCGACGAAACTGTCATCGCCATTGTGGACTACGCCCACAACCGCATGAGCTTTGAGACTCTGTTCCGCTCCGTCCAGGCGGAATACCCCGGCCGCCGGGTGGTCACCGTCTTCGGCTGCCCCGGCAAGAAAGCCCTGGACCGGCGGAAAGATCTGGGCGAAATTTCCGGCAAATACTCTGACCTGGTCATTCTCACCGAGGAGGACAGCGGGGAGGAGGACACCCTGGACATCTGCCGGGAGATTGCCCAGCATGTGGAGAAGGAAAACTGCGAATATTCCATTGAGCCCAACCGGGGAGAGGCCATCCGCCAGGCCATTCTGGGCTGCCATGAGCCCTCCGTCCTGCTCATCACCGGCAAGGGGGCGGAGACCCGCCAGAAGCGGGGCACCCAGTATATCGACACCCCCTCCGATGTGGACTACGTCCACACCTTCCTCCAGGAGTACGATGTGAAGCACGGCCTGGACGGCATGGAGAAGGTGCGCAACCTCCTGTCCATCCTGCCCATCCTCAAGCGCCACGAGGGGAAGACCGTGGTGGTGAAGTACGGCGGCTCGGCCATTGGGGCCCAGTCCACGGAAGATACCACCCTCCAGGACGTGGCCGCCCTGCGGATGGTGGGCATGCGGGTGGTGCTGGTCCACGGCGGCGGCAAGCACATCACCGCCCTGTTGGACAAGCTCCAGGTGCCCACCCACTTTGTAAACGGCTACCGCTATACCGACGAGGCCACTCTGGAGACCGCGGAGCTGGCCCTGTCCGCCCAGGTGAACAAGGCCATTGTGGCCGACCTGGCCCGGCTGGAGGTGTCCGGCGTGGGCATCTCCGGCAAGGACGGCGGCCTCATCACCGCTGCGGTGAAGGACCCGGCCCTGGGACGGGTAGGGGACATTACCAAGGTCAATACCAAGCTGCTCAATACCCTTCTGGATGCGGACTTTGTGCCCGTGGTCTCTCCCATCGCCCTGGGGGAGGACGGGGGCAGCCTCAACTGCAACGCCGACGACGCCGCCCGGGCGGTGGCCGAGGCCCTGGGGGCGGAGCATCTGGTGTTCCTCACCGACGTGGGAGGCATTCTCATCGACAGCCACAACAGCAAAACCGCCGTGGACCGCATGGACATCAAGCGGGCGGAGGAACTCATCGACGCCGGTCTCATCGCCGGGGGCATGGCCCCCAAGGTCCGGGGCTGCGTCCACGCCATCCGCGCCGGAGTGGGGGAAGTCTCCATTCTGGACGGCAGGGGAGAGCACGCGCTGCTGCTGCACATGCTGGGTCAGCGCTCCTCCGGCACCACCATCACTGGATAAAAGAATTTTGCATCACAGAGAAAAAACCGGATGGCGAATGCCATCCGGTTTTTTGATAGGTCATGTTAGGGATGAAACAGCTGGTAACCCTCGCCGGGCACGCCCATCTCCTCCAGGCAGGCCAGGGTATGGGTGGCCTGGGGGGTCACGGCAATGGTGATGCTCTCATAGAGGATGGACTTGGACCCCTCCCGGTCGGAGGTGGGGCTTCGGCTGTCCGTCTCAAAGACCCAGGTAAATTCCAGCTTCGGGTCCACGTCACCCCGGCTGGGATCGATAAAGAGGCTGTGTACGCCGATGTTCCCCTCCTCAAAGTCCTGGCGCACCGCCTCCCACAGCTCACGCTGGTCGGCAAGGGACTGATCCTCCAGGTAGAGGACATCAAAGTGCTCCTCCTGCTCCTGCCAGATATCCTGCAGATAGGTCTGGGTGAGCTGGCCCTGCTCATAGTAGTCAAAGTTATACATCTGCTCGATGAGCTCCCGGTCCTCCAGCATCCGCTGGGCACATCCGGTGACGGTGTCCGGGTCTTGGAGCTCGTCTTCATAGACCGGAACGCTGGTATAATTTCGGCTGATGGTGGAGCCGTTTTTCAGGGTGTAGTCGATGCTGAAATAGATATAGTCGTCCCCGCCCATCTGCTCGGCCCGGCCTTTCTCGTTCACGGTCGCCTGGTGAAGCTGGGTGACCAGTTCAATGAGCCGGGGATCGCTGGTGTTGTCAAAACGCAGCCGTCCATCGTCATAGGGGTAGCCGATGTCCCCGTAGAAGTAGACCTTCTCCACGCTGTCCACACTGGGCACCCGAGTCTCCACTCCAAACAGGTCGAAGACGCACACCGCGCACAAAAGGCCCATCACCGCCACGGCCGCCACGCTGCCCTTCCAGGCCTTCCACACCCGGAAGGACTTCTTCAGCAGCATCTCGGCGATAAAATAGCCCACCGCGGTCCAGAGGAGCACGCAGACAATCAGCCCCGTGGGGGGATCGTTGCGCCAGTTGAAAAAGCTTGCCGTAAATACGCCCAGGCACAGTCCGGCGCACAGGGCCACACCATACTTGAAGATGGGCCGCACCAGCTTCACCGACACCACATCGCCCGCGCTCTCCACATGGCGGCGGCGGTAGACACTGAGCGCCAGCAGGGCGAAGACCACGCCCGCCCCGGCATAGACCGCCACCATGGTGGGGGAGGTCAGGTGCCAAGTTTCAACCGTCATCGTAGGATCGGAAAAGCTGGTCAATTCCCACCGGCAGGCCTCACTCAGGGCGTAAACCGGGGTGCAGCAGGTCACCCAGAAGGAGGTAAATCTGCTGGAGTAGCCATAGAAGAACTGGCGCAGAAGCATGGTCACCAGATAATAGATCACAAAGACCAGCCCATTCAGGATGGCATAGAAGGAGGGCAGGGCCAGGATATGTCCGGTAAACATGGCACAGAAGCTGGCAAAGGAGAAGAAGAACAGGCACACCCCCGCCTGGACCAGCAGAACGGTCCCTAAGGCCGGGATGGTGGCCCCCCAGTTATGGGTAGGAATGAGAATCAGCTCAGCCGCCAGGGTAATGACCCCCACCGCCGCCAGGGGCAGCAGCAGGAAGGACAGACCCGCCAGATACTGGGTGGTAAAGAGGCTCTCCCGCCGCAGGGGCAGGGCGTGCATCATACAGGCAGAGCGGGTGGAGTAGAGGTACCCGAACACCGCCATGGCTGCCAGCACGCCGAAGACACAGGCCAGCCACACCCCCGGATTGAGCAGCTCGCCCAGCCGCTGGGCATCCTGATAGATGCTCTGCCGGGCCTCTCCTAGGCTTCCGTTCCAGCGCAGGATCTCAAAGTAGTTGTTGAGCATACGCAGGGGAATCAGGAACATCCAAATGAGGCCCCACAGCCCCCACAGGGGCCAGAACCGGGCCAGGGACTTGCGGTACAGGGTTCCATTAAAGCACGATGTCCCGAACGCCATAGTCCTCACCTCCCATTTCATAAATAAAGATCTCCTCCAGACTCAGGGGCAGCGCCTCCATGAGAATGGGGTTATACTGCGCCATACGGGCGCGGATGTCCGCGGGATTGCCCCGGACGATCAGGGTATAGACCCGGCCGATCTGAGTGGTATGCAGCAGATTCAGATCCTCCGGCAGCTGGGGCAGCTGGCCGTCGGCAAAGGCGATCTGCAGCTTGACCACATTGTCCTGAAGGTCGGTGAGGGAGCGCTCCAGCAGCACCTTTCCGTGGGACAGCACGCCCACATGGTCACACACATCCTCCAGCTCCCGCAGGTTGTGGGAGGACACCAGCACCGTGGTCCCCCGCTGGGACACATCGCCCATGAGCAACGACCACACCTGGCGGCGCATCACCGGGTCCAGGCCGTCCACCGGCTCGTCCAGCACCAGCACCTCGGGGTTGCAGCACAGGGTGAGCCAGAAGGCACTCTGCTTCTGCATGCCCTTACTGAGGCGGCGGATGGGCTGGCGCTCGTCCACCTCGGGGAAGGCCTCCTTCAGGGCCTCGTAGCGCTTGCTGTCAAACTGGGGATAGAGCCCCCGGTAGAAGTGCATCATGTCCCGGGTGGTGGCGGAGGTAAAGTAGTAGAGCTCGTCGGGAATGGCGGCGATTTTCGCCTTCACCGCCGGGTTTTCATACACCGGCTGCCCGTCCACCAGCACCGACCCGGAGTCCGGGCGGTAGATGCCCATAATGTGCCGGAGAATGGTGGATTTACCCGCTCCGTTGGGCCCCACCAGGCCGTAGATGGAGCCTTTCTCCGCCCGCATGGTCAGCCCGTCCAGCGCCCGGAACCCGTCAAAGGTCTTGACCACATTGTTGACCTGTATCATCAGCTTTCTCCTCCTTCTAAGCGGCTGATTCTGGCGTGCAGCTCCTGGCCCTTGACCCCAAGAAACAGCAGCTCTGCCGCCGCCTGGTCAAAAACCTGATATAGCTCAGTGCGCCGTCCCTCGTCCACCCCGGTGTTGGGGGCGGCAAAGGAGCCCTTCCCCGGCACGGAATAGACATATCCCTCCGCCTCCAGGGCCTCATAGGCCCGCTGAATGGTGTTGGGGTTGATGGCCAGCGTCCCGGCCATGGTCCGCACGGAGGGGAGTTTTTCCCCCTCCCGGATGACACCGGTGACCATCAGACGGCGCAGCCCGTCTTTGACCTGCTCATAAATGGGTCGGGCGTCCCGATAATCCAAATGGAGCATGGTTCCCTCCTCTCTCCGGGGATTCCCCGGCTTTGCGGTCCCTCGGGGAAGGGGCCGCTGTATGAACTGTATTAGCTGTATTAGTACACATAGTATATTCCATGCTCCCGGGAAAAGCCATTAAGGTTTTCTTAAGGTTTTCTTATGTTTTCTTCCCGCATCTTTAACGTTCCCTTCTACGCAATGCTGTGATACAATAGCCCTAATCTTAGAAATATTGACCGTCCGTCAAGCCGGGCGGCTGTCAGGAGGAATTGCCATGTACAACTGCATTGGTTTTATCGGGACCGGAAATATGGGCGGGGCCATTGCCACTGCCGCCGCCAAAAGCGGCCTGGCCGGACGGATTCTGCTGGCTAACCGCACCCCCGCCAAGGCCCAGGCGCTGGCCCAGGAGCTGCCCGGGGGAGGGGAAGTGACCGACAACGCCGCCGTAGCCCGGGAGAGCCAGCTCATCTTCCTGGGGGTCAAGCCCCAGATGATGGCCGGGATGCTGGAGGAGATTGCCCCCGTTCTGGCCCAGCGCCGGGACCGCTTCCTTCTGGTGACCATGGCCGCCAGCCTCACCTGTGAGAAGATCCGGACCATGGCCGGGGGGAACTATCCCGTCATCCGCATGATGCCTAACACCCCCAGCGCCCTGGGGGCGGGCGTGGTGCAGTACTGCGGCCTGGACGCCACCCAGGAGGAGCTGGACGCCTTTGCCGCCCTCATGGCTCCGGCAGGCCTCATCGACCCGGTGGCGGAATCTCTCATTGACGCCGCCAGCGCCGTGTCCGGCTGCGGCCCGGCCTTTGCCTACCTCTTCATCGAGGCCCTGGCCGACGGCGGAGTGGCCTGCGGCCTGCCCCGGGACAAGGCTATGCGCTATGCCGCCCAGATGGCGGCGGGAGCGGCCCAGATGGTATTGGAGAGCGGCAAGCACCCAGGCGCTTTGAAGGATGCGGTGTGCTCTCCCGGCGGCACCACCATCCAGGGGGTGCGCACCCTGGAGGAGCGGGGCTTCCGGGCCGCCGCTATGGATGCGGTCATCGCCGCCTATGAGAAAACCCTGGCCTTGGCCAAATAAAAATTTCCTATCTCCTATCTGAATAATACAGGGGGTTTTGTTTATGAGAATTGTCGTAAAGGTGGGCACCTCCACCCTGGCCCACGCCACCGGGCGGCTGAACATCCGCCATGTGGAGGAGCTGGTGAAGGTGCTCTCCGATCTGAAAAACGCAGGCCATGAGATGATTCTGGTCTCTTCCGGCGCCATCGGCATGGGAGTGGGGAAGCTGAACCTCCCCGGCCGCCCGGCGGATATGCCCACCAAGCAGGCCGCCGCCGCGGTGGGCCAGTGCGAGCTCATGTACACCTACGACAAGCTCTTCTCCCAATATAACCACACGGTGGCCCAGATTCTGCTCACCGGCGAGGACGTGGACCACCAGGACCGGCGGCAGAACTTTGAAAACACCATGGCCCGGCTGCTGGAGCTGGGAGCTCTGCCCATCATCAACGAGAACGACACCATCGCCACCGAGGAGATCAAGGTGGGCGACAACGACACCCTGGGCGCCATTGTGGCCTGCTCGGTAAAGGCGGATCTGCTGGTGCTCCTCTCCGACATTGAGGGGCTCTACACCGCCGACCCCCGGAAGGACCCGGATGCCCGCCTCATCCCCGTGGTGGAGGAAGTCACGGCGGACATCGAGGCCCTGGCGGGGGGCGTGGGCTCCAGCCTGGGCACCGGCGGCATGGCCACTAAGCTCCGGGCCGCCAAGCTGGTCACCGCCGTGGGCTGCGACATGGTCATCACCAACGGGGAGCATCCCGACCGGCTTTATGACATCGCCGAGGGCAAGGACGTGGGCACCCGCTTTCTTGCCCGGCATAAGGAGGGAATCTGACATGACCACACAGGAACTTCTGCTTCAGGCCAACCATGCCAAGGGGGCCATGGCTCTGGCGGACACTGAGACCAAAAACCAGGCCCTGCTGGCCATGGCCGATGCCCTCATCGCCCACGAAAGCGACATTTTAGCCGCCAACGCCCTGGATCTGGAGGCCGCCCGGGGGACCATCTCCGAGGTTATGCTGGACCGCCTGGCTCTCAGCCCCCAGCGCATTGCCGGCATGGCCCAGGGCATCCGGGAGGTAGCCGCCCTGCCCGACCCGGTGGGGGAGGTACGCAATCGGGTGGAGCGGCCCAACGGCCTGATCATTGAAAAAACCGCCGTCCCCATGGGGGTCATTGCCATCATCTACGAGTCCCGGCCCAACGTCACCTCCGACGCCGCCGCCCTGGCCCTGAAGGCGGGCAGCGCCTGTGTGCTGCGCAGCGGCAAGGAGGCCCACCGCTCCGCCGCTGCCATTGTGGCCGCGTTGAAGCAGGGCCTCTCCCAGGCCGGTCTGCCCGCCGATGCCCTCCAGCTGGTGGAGGACACCTCCCGAGCCTCGGCCAACGAGCTGATGACCGCCCGGGGCCTTGTGGATCTGCTCATTCCCCGGGGGGGCGCGGGCCTCATCCGAGCCTGTGTGGACAACGCCGCCGTCCCCGTGCTGGAGACCGGCACGGGCATCTGTCACATCTATGTGGACCGGTACGCCGACCAGGCCATGGCCCTGGAGATTGTGGAAAACGCCAAGTGCTCCCGGCCCAGCGTGTGCAACGCCGCCGAGGTGTGCCTGGTGGACCGCTCCATTGCCCCAGCCTTTCTCCCCAAGCTGAAGCAGCGCCTGGTGGACGACCGCTCCGCCCAGGGGCTGCCCCCGGTGGAGCTGCGGCTGGATGAGACGGCCGCCGCGCTTATCCCCGGCACCCCCGCCGGGGAGCGGGACTTCGACACGGAGTTTTTGGACTACATCCTGGCCGTCAAGGTGGTAGACGGGGTGGAGGAGGCCATCGCCCACATTGCCAAACACTCCACCGGCCACAGCGAGTCCATCCTCACCGGGGACGAGACCCGGGCCCGGACCTTCCTCCGGCAGGTGGATTCCGCCGCCGTCTACTGGAACGCCTCTACCCGCTTTACCGATGGCGGGGAGTTCGGTCTGGGCTGCGAGATGGGCATCTCCACCCAGAAGCTCCACGCCCGGGGCCCCCTTGGGCTGCAGGAGCTTTGCACCTATAAGTACCTGGTCAGGGGGACCGGACAGACCCGCTGAATTTGTCAATATTTATGAAATGACTTTCTCCCGTCTTTGGTGTAAAATGTAAGTGAATAAAGGGCTTGCGCCCGGAAAGGACTGATTCCAATGAGCCTGAAAATCCGTGAGCATGAATTTTTGGAACTGACCCGCGAACTACTGGATTCCGACCAAGTGCGGATGATGGGCCGATGGAAACACCACGGTCCCGTCACCACCCTGGACCACTCCCTGTTCGTGGCTTACAGCTCCTACCGCGTGGCCCGCTTTCTGGGGTTGGATGCCCACGCCGCCGCTCGGGGAGGATTGCTCCACGACCTGTACCTGTACGATTCCAAAGACAAATCCGCCCATCCGGGCAACCAGTGCTTCGACCACCCCCGCTTTGCCGCCCGAAACGCGGCGCAGGTCACCAAGCTCACCCGCAAGGAAGAGAACATCATTCTCTCCCACATGTGGCCCTTGGGCGGCGCCCTGCCCCGGTCTCTGGAGGCCTGGCTGGTGGACCTGGTGGACACGGTTTGCGCCGGGCTGGAGCTGTCACGGATCTATCGCCCCTCCCGCCTGCGGGAGCGCCTGGGCGTGCGTCCGCTGGTAGCTGTCTGCTAAGCAGGAACAAATGGCCGCCCCTCTCACACAGAGAGGGGCGGTTTTTGCAACTTTTCACAGATTTCCTCTGGTTATTTTTGGTTTCTTGACATTTTGAAAAAATTTTCATTGGCGTGGAAAAAGGCAAAATAATATGCTATAATGTTCATGGTTAATTTTTTGCCCATTTTTGGGCGTTTTCATCAGGAGGAACCATGAAAGACTACCAAGCCGCTTTCCAGGCAAAGCGGGAACAGCTGCTGAGCTCCGGAGTCGTGATGATGGACCCTTCCAGTGTGTATGTGGAGGATGACGTCACCATCGGCCCGGGCACTGTGCTGCTGCCCGGAACCATTCTCCGGGGCAAGACCACAGTGGGCGCCAACTGCCAGCTGGGTCCCAATGTTATGCTCACCGACTGCCAGGTGGGCGATGGCTGCACCATCAACGCCTCCCAGTGCGAGGAGAGCCAGATTGAGTCGGGCTGCCAGATCGGCCCCTACACCCACATCCGGCCCCACTGCGTGGTGGGGGAGGGCTCCAAGATCGGCGCCTTTGTCCAGCTGAAAAACTGCAACCTGGGCAAGGGAACCAAAATGGCCCATCTCACCTATGTGGGCGACAGCGACGTGGGCGACAACTGCAACTTTGGCTGCGGTACCGTCACCTGCAACTACGACGGCTTCCAGAAGCACCGCACCACCATCGGCAGCAACGTGTTTGTGGGCTGCAACACCAACTTCGTTCCCCCGGTCAAGATCGGCGATGGGGCCTTTATTGCCGCCGCCACCACCGTGACCGAGGACATCCCCGTGGACGCCATGGTCATCGGCCGCAGCCGTCAGCTGGTGAAGGAAGGCTGGGCGGCATCCAACCGGGAGAAGAAGGCAAAAAAGTAATTCCGTGGACGATGTTCCACAAGTAATAGCACATCAGAAGGGGCGGCCAATGCCGCACGCCCCAAAAAAGATTTGGAGGATTTCAATTATGATTGCACACGGGAAGGACATCAAGGTTTTCACCGGCAATTCCAACCCCAAGCTGGCCAAGGACATCTGTATGGAGCTGGGTATCCCTCTGGGAAACTGCGAAGTAGGCTGCTTCTCTGACGGAGAGAACTTCGCCTCCATCTACGAGACCGTCCGCGGCTCTGACGTGTTCGTGGTTCAGTCCACCTGCTCCTTTGTCAAGGACGGCAAGCCCGGCACGGTCAATGATGCGCTCATGGAGCTGCTCATCATGATCGACGCCCTGAAGCGCGCCTCCGCCGGCCGGATCACCGCCGTGATTCCCTACTTCGGCTATGCCCGTCAGGACCGCAAGACCAAGCCCCGCGATCCCATCTCCGCCAAGCTGGTGGCCAACCTGATCACCGAGGCCGGCGCCGACCGGGTGCTGACCATGGACCTGCACGCCAACCAGATCCAGGGCTTCTTCGACATCCCCGTGGACAACCTGCTGGGCTCCCCCATCTTTGTGGACTACTTCAACCGCAAGTTCAAGGACACCAGCGACGACACCATGGTCGTCTCTCCCGACGTGGGCTCCGTGGCCCGCGCCCGTGCCTTTGCCCAGAAGCTGGGCATGCCTCTGGCCATTGTGGATAAGCGCCGCCAGAAGGCCAACTCCTCTGAGGTCATGAACATCATCGGCGACGTAAAGGACAAGCACGTCATCCTGCTGGACGACATGGTGGACACCGGCGGAAGCCTGTGCCACGCCGCCAAGGCCCTGGTGGAGATCGGCGGCGCCAAGGACGTCACCGCCTGCGCCTCCCACGGCGTGCTCTCCGGCCCCGCGGTTCAGCGCATCACCGACAGCGTGATCAACGAGGTCATGTTCCTGAACACCATTCCTCCCAAGGAAGGCGTGCAGTGCGACAAGATCAAGTATATCTCCGTGGCTCACATGTTTGCCGAGGCCATCAGCCACATCTACATGGAGACCTCCGTATCTCCTCTGTTCCTGTAAGAACCATCCAACAACTCCAAACACGGGGCGGGTAGCTTATTACCCGCCCCTGTGTTTTAAGCAGCAAGCGAGGAAAAACTATGTTGTTCAAAAAAGATTCCGGGGGGGCCAGCTGGCTTTTGGTGTGCCTGGGCAACCCCGGAGACAAGTATGAAAATACCCGGCACAATGTGGGCTTTATGGTGGCCGACGAGATTGCCGAGCGCCAGGGAAAACCCATCCAGAAGCTGAAATTCAAGGCCCTGACCAACCTGTTCACCATTTCCGGGGAAAAGGTGCTGGTGATGAAGCCGGTCACCTACATGAACCTGTCCGGCGAGGCGGTACGCCAGGCGGCGGATTTTTATAAAATTTCCCCCGACCACATCCTGGTAATCTCCGACGACACGGCCCTGGCCGTGGGGCGGCTGCGCATCCGGCAAAAAGGCTCCGCCGGAGGCCACAACGGCCTGAAAAACATCATTCAGCACCTGGGTACCGACCAGTTCCCCCGCCTGCGGGTCGGGGTAGGGGAGAAGCCCCACCCGGACTATGATCTGGCCGACTGGGTGCTGGGCAAGTTCCAGGGCGAGGATAAAAAGGCCATCGATGCCGCCGTGAAGCGGGCCGCGGATGCGGTGGAGTGCATTCTCAGCGAGGGTCTGGACCGGGCCATGGGAAAATTCAACGGCTGAGTTTTCTGTCGGGCATTTGGGTCCATCCCTCCAAAATACAGAAAATTTTATTGCTTTTTATTTCACGCTCTGATATGATGACAGAGAAGAGCGGATGAAAAATCAGGGCGCTCAGGCCGGGCGCCGTTATCAAACGACTGGAGGTAAACACTATGAAAGACATTTATGTTGTTAGCTGCTGCCGCACTGCCATCGGCTCCTTCGGTGGTTCTCTGAAGGATACTCCCGCTGCTGATCTGGGCGCGGTTGTCATTAAGGAAGCCCTGAACCGGGCCAATGTGAAGCCCGAGCAGGTGGATGAAGTGATGTTCGGCTGTATCCTCACCGCCGGCCTGGGCCAGAACGTAGCCCGCCAGGCCGCCCTGAAGGCTGGCGTGCCCACCTCCGTCCCCGCCTATACCGTGGGCATGGTGTGTGGTTCCGGCATGAAGAGCGTCATTGAGGCTGGCCGCACCATCGCTGCCGGCGACGCCGACATCATTGTGGCCGGCGGCACCGAGAATATGTCCGCCGCTCCCTACGCCATCCCCGCTGCCCGCTGGGGCGCTCGTATGGGCGACAACAAGATGGTGGACACCATGATCAAGGACGGCCTGTGGGACGCTTATAACAACTATCACATGGGCACCACCGCCGAGAACATCTGCGACGTGTGGGGCATCACCCGGGAAGAGCTGGACGAGTTCGCCGCTTCCTCCCAGAACAAGGCCGAGGCCGCTCAGAAGTCCGGCCGCTTCGACGACGAGATCGTCCCCGTGATGGTCAAGAAGAAGAAGGAGACCCTGGAGTTCAAGGTGGATGAGTTCCCCCGCGCCGGCGTCACCCCCGAGAGCATTGCCAAGCTGCGCGGCGCCTTCCCCGTAGGCCCCGAGGGTGTGGAGGACGAGATTGTCCACACCTTTGAGCCCACCCAGGTCCACGAGGCCGACGCCAAGAAGCACGTTCAGCGCGTCACCGCCGCCAACGCCTCCGGCATCAACGACGGCGCTGCCGCCATCATCCTGGCCTCCGGCGAGGCTGTGGAGAAGTATGGTCTGAAGCCCATGGCCAAGCTCATTTCCTGGGGCCAGGGCGGCGTGGATCCCAAGATCATGGGCGTGGGCCCCGTACCCGCTTCCCGTCAGGCCATGGCCAAGGCCGGCCTGAAGATCGAGGACATGGACCTGATCGAGGCCAACGCGGCCTTTGCCGCCCAGTCCATCGCGGTGGCCCGTGAGCTGAACTTCGACATGAGCAAGGTCAATGTCAACGGCGGCGCCATTGCCCTGGGTCACCCCGTGGGCGCTTCCGGTGCCCGTATCATCGTCCCCCTGCTCCACGAGATGCAGAAGCGTGACGACGCCAAGAAGGGTCTTGCCACCCTGTGCATTGGCGGCGGCATGGGTGTTGCCACCATCTTCGAGAAGTGCTGATTGCTTTCCTAAGTGATAAAAAAGCGCCCCGGCTTTTCGCCGGGGCGCTTTTTTATAAGCTTTGAGAGCTGCGGCTTTTGCCGCAGCTCTTTTTAGAACCGCCGCATTCTCTTTCCAAAACGAAAATCCCGGCGCCTGCTCCATGGCACCGGGATTCCCGTTGAAAAAGAGGATTAAAATGAAACGAACTGTCTCTTGCAGATGTTATGATACGGGAAAGTTAT
The DNA here is from genome assembly GCA_048215895.1 of Eubacteriales bacterium. GTDB lineage: Bacteria > Bacillota > Clostridia > Oscillospirales > Oscillospiraceae > Lawsonibacter. The sequence continues at coordinate 73 of DBFWXD010000235.1, read as the reverse complement.
TAACAATTCCATCCCCAGTTGTTACAAAAAGATTAAATACATTCCGTATTTTGGGTGGACAACTCCGCCGGAG
>DBFWXD010000234.1:0-4428 GCA_048215895.1 Eubacteriales bacterium | reverse complement strand
GATTCCCGGTACTCTTCCGTGGCCTCATCCAAATTCCAGATAGTGGAGAGCAGTTCCAGAGCCTTATCTGCCAAAAAAGCAAACCCACCGGCGGCAAGGCCTGCCATAACTCCTTTGGAGATGGTAAAGCCCTCATTCATTTTTCCGGTAGAATCCCCTACCTTTGTCAGCTCCCCCGCTGTACTGTCTGCGGCATCACTGATCTGTGACAAGGGCGATTCAAACTCCTCCAGCTGTCTGGCTGCGTCCGCCGCGTTGGCTTTTGTCAGATCCAGCTCCAGATTGAATGCGTCCAGCTGACTTTTGCTGATGGTATCATCGAGGTTTGCGGCGGCTTGCTCCATGGTGGAAAGCCGCTGTCTGGCCAGGTCGGCCTGCTCCGCCAGGAGCCGCTGTTTCTGTGCCAGAAGATCTACATTGGTGGGGTCAAGCTTTAAAGCTTTCTCAATTGCTTTCAGATCTTTCTGAACCCGGACCAGATTCGCGTCTGTCTTATTCAGGGCCTGGTCCAGCTTTGTGACGTCGCCGCCGATCTCTACGGTAATTCCCTTTACTCTATTTCCAAACAAAGCCCCACCCCCTTTAGAATCGGTCGAAATCCTCCTGTGTGGCGAGGCGAGCGTAGGGGACCTGGTCGTTCATGGCCTCCACATACATATCCTGGATCATCCCGATGGTCAGAAGATCCATATCGGATATGGAGACGCCCACCTGCGTTGCCCGGAGGAGGAGCAGCGCAGTGGACATCTCACGCTCGGTCGCCTCTATTTTTTTGCCGGTACGCTCATCGTCCGGATATTGTCCTGCCACATTTCGCTGATCACGGGAAAGACCCAATAGATGGAAAAGGAATTGAAGCCCTCCAGCCACTCATCTACGGTGTTGGGTACCGACGGATCCGCGTGTTTGGCCATCAGGTACGCCACATTTTCAAACAGAGTCAGGCAATCCAGTGGGATAGATGTCTTTCCATCCTTTGTGTCTTTTACTGCCTTGGCAATGGTCACCATATCCTGCATGATGTCCCGGTGGAACTTGATCCGGTAAAGCCTCGGAATGGAGGCGGACGCCCGGAAGGTGACCTCCCGGCCGTCAATGGTTACGGTTCTGGTCATCAGGGCCCCTCCTCTGCCGGGGGCTGCCACACCGACTGATACCAGCCCTTATAGACTTCATCCGTAGTGCTGGCCGTGGTCTTGGCCTTTACGTTGCCGTTGGGCAGGGGTGCGGCGGTCAGAGTCAGCGAGGAAGTGGTAGGCGTCTTGCTGTTGGTGATGGTGGCGCCGGCCACATTGGCCCGGGCCGCCGTGCAGTTGTAAAGGACATGGCGGATGGCTTTTTGGTCTCCCTTGAACTCAAAGAGCAGGGCAAATGCCTTACCCTCCACGCTGGCGTTTTCCACCAGCACACCGGCTTCCGCCACCAGTTTCTCCCCCAGCGCCGACTGGGCAAATTCATCAGGCACCAGGGCACTCTCAAAGTCTCCCTGGTAGCCGTCATTGGTGGAGGAAACATAGTAGGCAATGTCGTCCGCGTAGAACTTGGTTGTCTCCCCCTGGGGCGGCATGGAGAGGTTGACCGCACCGGGCCATGGCTTAGGGGTGTCATAGGTGACCACCCCGCCCTCCATGGACTGGATCATAGCGTAATGGACGCTGCAAAGGCCGAATTTGACCTTGTTGGCCGCATTGTCAGGCATTTCTTACACCTCGATTTCAAAAATAGATTCATAGAGCGCTTCGCTCTCCAGATGATCAAAGTCCGCTTCATAGGGGATCTCAGCGGCAGAGAGTACCGCTTCCACTTTGGCGTCCAAGGCTGGATCCCGGACGGTAGAATAGATCTCCAGCCGTATCTGGTGGGCGTTGAAATAGTTGCGGTTGTCCGCGTGAAAGGGGTCATAGGGGCCGTCCAGGTAGACCCCATAAGGCGGTGCGGGTGGGTTCTCCCAGTGGTGATACGCCCAGGGGATTCCCACCGGCTTTAGGACGGCCAGCAGCTCTTCGTAAGTCATGTACTTACCCTCCCAGTCTCCGGGTAACCTCAGAGATAAGATCTTCCTCCGCCTGCTCCGTGGCTGGTCCTATGTGGGGCTGCCCCTCTACGCGGCCGCCAGCCGCCTTCTGAAAGCCATGCTCCAGCAGGTGGGTCAGCATATACCGGGTCTTGTTGTAAAGCGTGACCGTGGTCCTGCTTCGCTCTCTGCTCCGTTTCATAGTCCATCCCTTGCGGTAGTCCCCAGTTCTCTTAGGAGCAGTCTGCTTAATGCGCCGCAGCGTCTTTTTGGCCACGTTGATCACAGCCAGGTCCACTTCCTGTCCGACCTCCTGGGAATAGCTCTCCAGCTCCGCCCGGACTGCCTGCTCCAGCTGGTCAGGTCTTATTTTCACGAAGCCACCCCCTCACGGTTCCGTCATCGTCCTCCAGGTCAAGGTCTGTCACCAGCAGGCCGTCCTCGTCGGCGGTGGGCGTCACCTTGCGGATTCGGTAATAGATTCCGTCCGCCAGACAGATGTCCCGGACTGTGATCGGGACGGAGGCGTCCCGCCAAATGCGTACCGTTCGGTCGATCCGCTGCCCGACCTTGGCCGCCGCATAATAGCGGGTCGCCCCCACCACCTTCTCTCCGAAGTACGCCGTCCGTTTCACATCCAGGGAATACCGCACCGGCGGAGGCGTAGTGCCCTCCGTGGACGACACCCCATAGATGGTCAGCACTCCCGCGTCCAGGATCATGGCGATACCTCCCGCCCACGGCTCAGCAGCAGATCCTTCCGCAGCTGCCGGAGGTATTCCGGCTCCGCCTCGCCGCTGATACGCTTGCGGTACATCCACGCGGCGGTGCCCACCACGGTCTGGAAGTAATCCTGGGAGCCGTCATCGACAATTCCCTGCCGGGTCAGGCGCGCCCTGGACGCCTCCAGAAGAAAAGGCAGATACGTCTCGTCTCCAGGAATATCTCCCGTCCGCTGGAGATCCTTCTTCAGCAGCGCCAGCAGTGCGGTGTCATCCATGGCAGTCTCCTCCTTCCTCCTTGGTCACCGTAACGGTATAGACCTTGGAGCTCTTGCCGTTGTTCACAGTGATGGACACCACGTTTTCGCCGCTGGACCAGGTGGCCTCTCCACCGTTCTGTACGCGGGTGCTGCCCACCTTGACAGTTACGGTAGAACCCATGGTGGGCACCGCGCTGATGGCGTCCTTGGCGTTGCTGGTGGTGGCGGTATAGGTATCAGTGCCGGTGGCAAAGGTGGGGCTCAGGGGCAGCCCGCCAATGGTCAGAGACTGGAGCGCGGCCACCGCAGGGTTGGCCACATCCTGAGCGAAGGACACGGAGGTCACAGGTGCCTTTCCGATGCCGATGGCCACAAACCCTTCCGGGATGGCGGGCTGACCGTCATACCGAGCAGTTCCCTTCACCACGGTCTGGTCCTGGAGATACAGGGGCTGATCGGAGTAGCCCACCGTGGTGCCGTCCCGCTCAGCCAGCAGGTAGAGGTCGCCGTAGCCGCCGATGATGGTATCATCGGGCATGACGTCATCGGAGAACACCACCATATCACCGCCCACCACGGGCATGGTACCGTCCATCACAGCGACAATGGCGCCGGCAGCGTTGACGGCGGCGGCCTCCGCCTTGATCTTAGTCTCGGTGGTCTCATTCATGGCCCAGAACTTATCCCCACGGGAATACTTGCCCTTTGCCGCTCCGGAGGCCAGGATGATCTGCTGGAACAGCGTCAGGCCGCTGGTGGAGCCGGAGGGAATGGTGATCACATTGGAAGCGGAGAGATTGACCCAGGGGCGGGCATTCTTCGGATACTCTCCCGGCTGCTCAGTCTGGGCCAGACGGGTGGCCACACCCAGGAGCATTTTCACGCCGGTACCGAAGAGAATCGCCTTGTCAATGGCAATGCCGATGGCGGCGCCCATGCCCACGATGATCTCGGAGAGCAGGGCGTAGTCGGTATCCTCCAGCAGGGCATTACAGATGGGCACATAGCCGCCCACCTTGTAGCCGTCCACCTCCGCCTGGTTGAGGGCAAAGGCCAGCTCATTGAGGGCCCCGCAGGCCTCCGTCCATACCGCCTCGGGGATGGTGCCCATAATGGGCTGGCGGGAGCGGCCGGGAACGGGTACCAGACGCACCCGGCGAATCAGCTTGGAATAGTCCTCGATGTTCTGCCGGATCAGCTCCAGCACCACCTCGGGGATCAGCAGCTCGCCGCCGGTCACACTCCGGGTCTGACCGGCCTTGAACTTGCTGCGGAACTGGCTCAAAAAGTCCTGCACCTCATCCCGCTGGATAAAGGCGGAGCGCTGCTCCATAGTCATGGCGCCAAAGGCGCGGATCTGACGCTTGGTCATGATATTCTCATCCTTTCGTGCCGTCTCAGAGGACGGAAGTTTAGGGGGCTGGGCGGGGGC
>DBFWXD010000233.1:0-4097 GCA_048215895.1 Eubacteriales bacterium | reverse complement strand
CGTCAAAGGGGCGCCCCTTCGGTTCACCATTCGCTGCTCCAGCAGCTTCTGGGCGGCAGAGCGGGTCAGGTCGGGGACACTCCGGGCCAGGAAGGCGTCGGCCCGCTCTCCCTCACGGTCAGTGCGCAGGGTGATGGTTGTCATGATCCTTCTCCCGGGGCTCCAGCTTGTCCATGAAAAAGAGGTAATAGACCGCAGCCGCGATGCCTCCCACTACCACGCAGATATCCGCTACGTTAAATACGGCAAAATTCATAAACAGAACGTTGAACATATCCACCACAAAGCCCCGGAAGACCCGGTCGATGAGGTTGCCCACCGCTCCGGCCAGCAGCAGGGCCAGGGTCACCTTTCCCACCGGGTGGCGGAAAAAGTTTTTCCACAGGGCGGCGGCCAGCACCAGGGACATCACCAGGGAAATAAGGGCCAGAATCCAGGTATGTTCTTCAAACAGGGAAAAGGCCGCCCCGGTATTTTCCACATAGGTGAGCTCCACAATGTGGGGAATAAAGGGGACATGGGCCCCTGGGGCAATATTTTGCAGCACCAGGTATTTGACCAGCTGGTCCAGGGCCACCAGGGCCGCAGCAAGGATAAAATAGGGCATGAAACATCCTCCGCAGTTTTTCTTTCTGGCAGCGGCCGGATTAGAGCCGCCGCTTTTTCAGCATCCGAATGTCGTCCCCGAAGAAGTGGAGCACATGGTACTCCCCCTCGATTCGGGAGGCAATCTGGGGATTGTAGCGCCTGGCAATCTCCTCCAGAGACAGGTTGGTGGAGATGACGGTGTGCCGCTCGGCCACCAGGCGGGTGTTAATGAGTTCATACAGGGCCGACTGGGTGAACTGTGTGGTCAGCTCGCTGCCCAAATCGTCCACAATCAGCAAATCGCAGTTGAGATACCGGCGGGTCTCGTCCCGGGCATCCTGGCCGTCGGCACTGTCCCGCAGGAACTTTTTGGCCTCAAACTGGGCAAAGATATTGCCCGCCGTGTCGTAAACCACCGAATATCCGTGCTCGGAAACCGCCCGGGCGATGCAGGCCGACAAAAACGTCTTCCCCAGCCCCGGCGGGCCGGACATCAGCAGGTTTCGGAACAGACAGCTTTCAAACTTTTGGGCATAGTTGAGACACACGTCATAGGTCAGTTCCATGTTTTTCCGGGGAGAGGTGCCCTTTCCCGGGTAGGGCGTCTCGCTGTAATAATCCATCCGGAAGCTGTCAAAGGACTGCTCGCCCAAGTCCAGCAGCTTGGACAGCTCCTTGATCTGTTCCTGGGCACAGAGCTTTTTCAGGCACTGGCACATCTGCGCCCCCCGCCAGCCGGTATCGCCGCACAGGGGACAGGCGGGCTTGTCATCCAGGGCGTCGGGGGGCAGGCCCAGAGAGCCCAGTAGCACGGCCCGCTCCTGCTGCAGGTCCAGATTTTTCTCCCGGACCTCCTGCACTGCTCGGACCGGGTCGCCGCCCTGCCGGAGGGTGGCGGCTACCAGCTGGGCCATGGTGGCCTGAAGCCGCTTGTCCAGCTGCAGGAGCTTGGGCTGGCGCTCATAGGCCTGGCGGCGCATCCGCTCCACCCGCTCCTGGCGGCTGCGGCGCTCCGCCTCCAGTCGCAGGGTAGCCCGGTGCAGTATGTTGGCGTCATAAGCCATAGCGTTAGGTTCCCTCCTGTTTCATCTGTTCCATCAAGCGGCGCATCCGCTCCATATCCTCCCGCACCCGCTGGTCCTCCTGGGTGGAAGGCTGCGGGCTCTGAACTCCGCCAGCCCGGATGGGCCGGGGGTCCCGGTCGCCGGCCTGAATGGCGGCGGCGGTGTGCAGGCCCTTCTCGTGCCAGCGGCGCAAAATTCCGTTCATATAGCCCCAGTCCATGGACTGCTTCTTGAGAACTGTCTTCTCATAGGCCATGCGAATGGCATCGTCCTCAAAGCCCATGTCGTCCCAGGCGGCGATATAGGTTTTCTCCCGCTCCACCAGGGGCCGGGGGCTGATATCCAGCAGACGGAGCACCTCCGCCTCCCGTCCCCGCAGGCGGGTCAGCTTGGCGATATACTCCTCCGCCCGCTCCATGGTGTCGATCCCACGCCGGGCCCACACAAAGCCCTCCTTGCTGATCTGAGACAGGAAGGGCCGGCGGCCGGGGCCATATTTGCGCTCCATCTCCTCAATGCACCAGCCCACCAGCATCAAAATCACTTCCGGGGGCAAGGCCAGGTGGTCATAGAGCGTATAGAGCTTCTTCAAGTCGGCGGCGGAGAGCTTCTTGCCCAGCCGCCGCTCCACCTCATCGGCCAGAGCGGAAAAGAGGGACGCCCGGTCGGCCAGGGCGGCGGCCACCTCTTCGGTGCCGTATTCCGGGGGCGGCAGCTCCTGAACCGGAGGCTCGGGCTGAGAGAGCTCCTGGGCGGGGGCCAGCCCCTGGGCACGCAGGCGCTCCAGGGCGGTCTGGGTCCGGTCCTGGGGCCACTTCAGCCCGGACAAATCCCCATGGCGCAGCAGGTGCAGGTACAGAAGGGCGGCATCCCCGTCTCCCAGCTTCAAAAGCCGGTCCGCCGCCTGGCCGGTCATAGCCAGCACTTCTCCGGGCAGCAGCATATTTGCCATGGGAACCCCCTCCTCTCCTGTGTTTTGTCCGAGTGGCTGTTGTTCCATTTTACCGCAAATTGTCCCCGGCGTAAACAGCAAAATTCCGTTCTCCTCATCCCCGGCGCGGCAAGGAAACCGCTGGGCGTATTTTTGAAAAGAAAGCGCAAAATTCATGAAATATCTATTTTTCAAATGTAGGGGTCTGTGTTATAATGGTTCCAACTATAACGAAGCTGGGGGCATAGGCCCAGAGAGACAACCAGTTTGGGAGGAATCGTGATGAGGAACAAAGTAGTGGTCACCATCGCCGGACGGGAATACACCATGGTCGCCGTGGAAGATGAGACCTATGTGCGCAAGTGCGCGGAGCTGGTGGATCAGCAGCTCAAGCAGATTTCATCGGGCAATCTGTCCCAGGCAGACGCCGCCGTGCTGGCTGCCATGAACATTGCCGACCAATTTTTGAAGGAACAGCAGGCCAGCGACGACCTGCGCCGCCAGGTGAAGGAAAACCTGGAGGACGCCAACCGGCTGAAGCTGGAGCTGTCTGAGGCCAAGCGGGAAATCTTCAAGCTGAGCACCCGCAAATAATTTCCAACACAGGTCGCCCGCCCGGGCGACCTGTTCACCGTACTTGCCAAAGGAGGCTCTCTCATGCTGGAACTGCTCTCCCCCGCCGGCTCCATGGAGGCGGTGACCGCCGCCGTTCAAAACGGGGCGGACGCCGTCTATCTGGGATATGGGGATTTCAACGCCCGCCGCAACGCCAAGAATTTCACCTGGGAAGAGGCTGCGGCGGCCGTTTCTTACTGTCATCTTCGGGGCTGCAAGGTGCACCTCACCCTGAATACGCTGCTCACCGACCGGGAGCTGCCCGGTGCGGCGGCGGTGGCCGCCCACGCCAGCGACATCGGGGTAGACGCGGTCATTGTCCAGGACCTAGGCGTGGCCCGGATGCTGCGCCAGTCGGTGCCTGACCTGCCCATCCACGGCTCCACCCAGATGACCATTCACTCTCTGGACGGGGTCAAGGCCTGCGCCGACCTGGGGATGACCCGGGTGGTGCTGGGCCGGGAGCTGAGCCGGGACCAGATCGCCTACATCTGCCAGCACTCTCCCATCGAAATTGAGGTCTTCGGCCACGGGGCCCTGTGCATGTGCTGGTCGGGCCAGTGCTTCTTCTCCTCCGTCATCGGAGGCCGCAGCGGCAACCGGGGCCTGTGCGCCCAGCCCTGCCGGCTGAAATACGGCTGGGGGAACCAAGCCAACGAATATCCCCTGTCCCTCAAAGACCTGTCTGTGGCGGGTCACCTGAAGGAGCTGTCGGAGATGGGGGTAGCCTGCCTCAAGCTGGAGGGGCGGATGAAGCGGCCGGAATATGTGGCCATCGTCACCGGCATCTACGCCCGGGCCATCAAGGAGGGCCGGGAGCCCACCCTGGAGGAGATCCAAATGCTGGCCCAGGCCTTCTCCCGCCAGGGCTTGACCGATGGATACTACATGGGCCGCAC